>QIKG01000218.1 GCA_003232965.1 Oceanospirillales bacterium | reverse complement strand
GGCTCTTTTAAAGATTTTGGCAGTATAGATAATGAAATCCGGTATACACCCAGACACAAAACCCGTCGTTTTTCAGGATGTTTCTTCTGATTTCGCGTTTTTGACGCGCTCGACGATTAAAACCAAAGAAACCATCAAGTGGGAAGACGGTAACGAATACCCACTGGTAAAGATAGAAATTTCGAGCAAATCACACCCTTTTTACACTGGTAAGCACCGTGTTGCTGAGTCCGGTGGTCGGGTAGATAAGTTCAAGCAGCGTTACGGTAAATAATTTCCGTAAGCGCTTTGTAGTTCAGTACAATCAAAACCCGCTCCCATATTCAGGAGCGGGTTTTTTTTGTGGATAACTTTAATTAATTTTGATGTATATCAGCTCAGTAGAAATGAACCGCGATATACTAGACTCAGATTCATGTTAGCGGGGAACACCCTCAGGAGATCACAGTGTCAGAAAATAAAGTAACACTAAGCGACCAGGCCACAGGAAAGACCATTGAATTACCGGTTCTTAAAGGCAGTCAAGGTGATCCCACGCTAGATATAAAGGGCTTGCACAAAGAAACAGGCTATTTCACCTACGATCCCGGTTTTGCCCAGACAGCGGCTTGCTCCAGTGCTATCACCTTCATCGACGGCGACAAAGGTATTCTTCAATATCGTGGTTACCCGATTGAGCAGTTGGCTGAAAACAGCAACTTCCTCGAAGTCGCATACCTGTTGCTGAATGGGAATCTACCAAACACCAGTGAAATGGCAGATTTTGATCATGACATCACCTATCACAGCATGGTGCATGAAAAGCTGAATAATTTTATGAGCGGTTTCCATTACGATGCTCACCCGATGGCAATGATGTCCGGGGCTGTTGGTTCTCTGGCAGCTTTCTATCATGACCGCCTGGATCCCGAAGACCCTAACCAGCGGGAACTGGCGGCTAAACGCATGATTGCCAAGATGCCGACAATCGCAGCCATTTGTTATCGTCATCACCGGGGTTGGCCGAACGCTTATCCCAAAAATAATCTTGGTTTTACCGAGCGCTTCCTTGATACCATGTTCTCTGTTCCGACGGAACCCTATGAGGTCAACCCGGTTGCTGCTAAAGCGCTGGATCTGCTGTTTATCCTGCATGCCGACCATGAGCAAAACGCCAGCACTTCTACCGTACGCCTGGTGGGTAGTACCGGAGCCAATCCTTATGCCTGTATCGCTGCAGGTATCGCGGCTCTTTGGGGCCCAGCACACGGCGGCGCGAATGAATCAGTGCTGAAGATGCTCGATGAAATTGGTAGTGTTGATAACATTCCTAAATATATAGCCAAAGCAAAAGACCGTAACGATTCGTTTCGCTTGATGGGTTTTGGTCACCGAGTGTATAAAAACTTTGATCCGCGTGCCGCCATTATTCGCAAGGCCTGCCATGATGTTCTGAATGAATTAAACATAACTGACCCACAGCTGGATTTGGCCATGGAGTTGGAAGAAATTGCCCTCAGGGATGAGTTCTTTGTAGAGCGTAAGTTATACCCGAATGTGGATTTCTATTCCGGCATTATCTATAAAGCATTGGGAATACCGGTGAGTATGTTTACGGTTATGTTCGCCATTGCTAGAACTGTAGGCTGGGCAGCCCAGTGGCTGGAAATGCGTGAAGATCCGGGTAAAATCGGTCGTCCACGCCAGATTTATACCGGCGAAACCAGCCGTGATTATTTGAAAATGGATCAGCGTTAAGAGTAAGTTGCCTTAGAGATGCATTAGAAAATAGTAAAAAACATTAGAAAACCACAAAGGCTGCGGTAGAATTCGCAGCCTTTTTTTACCTCAAAAAACCTCGAAGTCATCTTCCTCAGTCGTATCGATGTTTTCAGAATCGATCTCATCGGAGGCTTCATTGTCGGGGAGATTATCGAACTCAAAATATTCATCGATGATGTCTTTGCCCGTGCGCTTGCTGGCAAGGCCGGTTTCTTTATCAATCTTTATTTTCACCAGACCATCAGCCATTTGCGGGTAATTATCCTGGCTGTCAATCAGGGCTGTTTTCATGAAGTCATTCCAGATCGGCAAAGCGGCTTGACCACCGGTTTCACGCCCCCCAAGCTTGCCGCTATCATCAAACCCCACCCACACGGTGGTGACAATGTCGCTGTTATAGCCGGAAAACCAGGCATCCCGCTGGTCATTGGTCGTACCCGTTTTTCCCGAGAGGTCGTTGCGCTTGAGCTCCAACGCTTTGCGTCCTGTACCAAAGCGGATAACATCCCGCATAATCGATCTTATCTGCCAGGCATTGCTGGCTGGGATGATTTGCGGAGCCAATATTTCCCGGCCAATCCTGATGTTTTCGCTGTTCCTAACAGAAACCGGGGTTATCGCTTCGTCATTGATGCGGCTGATTTCTAGTGGCTTGAACTCGGTTACAGGCGATTTCTCTTGCGGAGTTTCCCGTACTTGTTCATCCGCTATACAGTCCGGGCAAACTCTTGTGTGCTCGGGGGAATAGACAACCTGCCCGCTGGCGTTCTCGATTCTATCGACGAAGCGCACATCCACCAGATATCCACCGTTGGCAAAAACAGCGTAGCCCCGGGCGATGCTTAATGGCGTCAATGAGCCTGAACCAAGCGCCATGGACAGATCCTGAGGTAGTTTGTTTTTGTCAATCCCGAAACGGGCAATGTAGTTGCGGGCATTGCCAATGCCGACTTCCCGTAACAGGCGAATGGAAACCAGGTTGCGAGAATGGATCATGGCTTCTCTTAAGCGTGTTGGCCCAAAGAATTTTTCGCTATAGTTTTGCGGCTTCCAGGTTTTCTCCAGTAAAGGGTCATTAAACACTACCGGTGCATCATTGATTAAAGTGGCTGGGGTAATGCCGGCGCTCAGGGCGGCGGAATAAACAAAAGGCTTAAAGCCGGAACCGGGTTGCCGCAGGCTTTGAGTTACCCGGTTAAAGTGGCTGCGTTGGAAGTCATAACCACCCACAAGCGCCAGTATGTCACCGCTTAGCGGGTTTAAAGAGACCAAAGCACCCTCGACTGCAGGAAGTTGCGCTAAGCGCCACTGCGGCCCGTTGCCGAGCGCATCCGTCTGCACAGGTGACTCACTAGCTTCAAATGCTTCATTTTCTTTATTTAGTTCGGGCGGCTCTAGTGCTTCAGGTATTTCAGCTACCCGGCTGATACGGATAACATCGCCGGGCTGGAGAACATCCCCGACTTGCTTAGGTCGGGCTTCACGGCGGTCATGGTCAATATAGGCCCGTGCCCAGCTAACTGAGTTAATATCGAGGCCGATGGTTTGGCCGTCTGCAAGATAAACCAGCGCCAGATCGTCACTGATTTCGGTTACCAAAGCAGGGATTAAGCCGGCGATCTCCTGATAGTTTTGTAAAATTTCACGCCATTGCTCAGGACCATCGCTAGCTGCCAGATCGATGCTGGCCTCTGCGCCCCGATAACCGTGCCGACGGTCGTAGTTATCAAGTCCGGTTTTAATGGCAAGATTAGCGGCTAGCTGCAACTTGCTGTTTACGGTCATATACAGGCTGTAACCTCCAGTATAGGCGCTTTTGCCGAGTTTTTGGATAGCTTCGCTGCGCGCCATTTCTGCCAGGTATGGGGCCCGTAACTCTACGCTGGGGCCGTGATAGCTGGCCCGATCTTTCTCGTTTTTGGCCTGTTGGTATTCAGCCTCGCTGAGGTAGTCGAGTTGATGCATGCGCGATAATACATAGTTGCGTCGGATCAGGGCTCTTTCAGGCCCGCTAATTGGATTGATGCGCGAGGGCGCTTTTGGCAAGGCGGCTAACATTGCAGCCTGGGCTACACTGAGTTCATGCAGGGTCTTGCCATAATAAACTTCAGCAGCAGCACCGACACCATAGGCACGGTGGCCGAGAAAGATTTTATTTAAATAAAGTGTAAGAATTTCTTCTTTAGTGAAGGCATCTTCAATTTTAACAGCTAAAAATATTTCTCGAATTTTACGCAGGTAAGTTTTTTCTGAACTCAGATAGAAATTTCGAGCTAACTGCTGGGTGATGGTGCTGCCACCTTGAGTTTTTTCTCCTGTTCGGATTAATTGAAATACGGCCCGGCTTAATCCCTGATAATCAATTCCTGGATGTACAAAAAAGCGAGCATCCTCTCCGGCAATGAATGCATTAACCAGTTTTTTCGGCAATTCTTCATATTTAACCGGGATTCGCCGGCGTTCACCAAAAATTCCCATTAATTTGTTATCGGCACTGTAAACGCGCAGTGGAACCTCAAGGCGAATGTCCTTAAGGCCAGTAATATCAGGCAGATTGGGCACAATACTCGCCCACAAGATTGCGAAAGCAATGCCACCAAGCAAGGCCATTATCAGGCTGAAACGGATAAACCAACGGAAAAATATCTTCACAAGCATCAAAATTAGTGTATTTTATGTGCAGTGTACCGGATAAAACACCGAGTTATCCAATCGGATGGTGTTATAAAAGTGTCAATCGGTCTAGCAAACACATCAAGGTTTAGAGGGTTTTGTATAAACTCAGTCTTGCTGGGAAGATAATTGCTACAGGAAGTGGCGAGGGTGAAGTAGACACATGGAAGCTGGTCTTATAAGTAATTACGCACCCGAGGTGCGTGCTTACATACCTGCCTCTATGCGTGAATTTTCACTCAATTGTTCGATTGCTATTGTGAAATTGTCAAAATTTGGTGATAATTGGTTTAATAAAGTGTCAGTAAGCTATTGGCATATGGGAAAAGATTAGATAATAATCCCGGGGGTAAGTTGAGTATTTTTAATAAAAAAACACCTCCAACCTTAGGGTTGGACATCAGTTCTACGGCAGTTAAGCTGATCCTTCTGTCGCGTTCAGAAAGTGGCATCAAGGTGGAGAACTTCGCCATCGAGCCGCTGCCTGTAGGCGCGGTGAAGGATAAAGTTGTTGTAGATCCCGAAGCGGTTAGTACGGCTATTGAGCGCGCAGTGCGCAGATCAGGCGCTAAGACCAAGTACTGTGCGATTGCAGTTTCCGGCTCTTCAGTAATGACTAAAACTATCAGCCTGCCATCGGATTTGACAGATGTAGAACTGGAAAGCCAAATCGAAATAGAGGCTGACCAATATATCCCTTATGCCCTAGATGAAGTCAGGCGTGATTTCGAAGTGCTTGGGTCATCTAGGCGCAGCGCTGACCTGGTGGATGTTCTTCTGGCGGCCTGTAAAATGGAAACCGTGGACATGTTGACAGCAGCGGTTGAAGATAGCGGCTTGAAAGTCCGGGTCATTGATGTCGAAGCCTATGCCATCGCCAATGCTTTTGAGCTGATCCGACATCAGGATGGCATTCCCACAGATAAAACTATAGCGGTGGTTGAGATTGGAGCCCAGCAAATGGGTTTCATTGTTTTACAGGGCGACCGGGTGATCTACAGCCGGGAGCATGCATTCGGCGCTAATCAATTACTTGAAGATATTTCTAGGCGTTATGAGCTGAGCCCAGAAGAAGCGCTGGTCATGCTGCGTGGAGATGATCGGCCGGATGACTTCCAACAAATGGTCATCGAGCCATTTCAGCACGCTGTGGTGCAACAAATTGGCCGGGCCTTACAGTTTTACTCTTCTTCTAACGATTTCAAAACGGTTGAAACTCTATTTCTAGCGGCTGGCGGGGCACAGATCACTGGCCTCGAACAGGTTATTAGTGATGAGCTTGGGATCGACACAGAAATTGCGGATCCGGTTCGTGGTTTGGCGCTGGCAAATAATGTTGCCGCAAATAGCCTACGCGCGAGCGCCCCCTCAATGATGGCTGCTTGCGGTTTGGCAATGAGAGGATTTGACTAATGGCTAAAATTAACCTTTTACCTTGGCGGGATGAACAGCGCAAGGAACGCCAACGCGAGTTCTTTTTACTATTGATACTTTCAGCGGTTGCAGCTATCGGGCTAGTTTTTATTGTACTGACTTATTTAGGTGGCACCTTAAGTGTACAAAATGATCGAAATGCTTACTTACAAGCACAAATCAAAGACATGGATGTGCAGATAGAGGAAATTGCGGAGCTTGAAAAAACCCGTGAAGCGCTGTTTGCACGCAAGCAGGTGATCGAAGATTTACAGAGCAAGCGCTCTCTGACAGTACAGTTGCTCAATGAACTGGTCACTACTACACCGGTTGGGGTAACACTCACCAATTTGCGTCAAATGGGTCTTGAAGTTACTATTTCCGGCACTGCCCAATCTAACGCTAGGGTGTCAGAATTCCTGACCCAGCTTGGTGGTTCACAGTTACTGGTGGACCCGGAGTTGGCTGTTATTGAAGCCAACGAGAAGCGCGCGCAGGCTGTTGAACCTTACGATTTTCGAATTAGAGTTCGCTTAAAGCTGGCTTCAGAGAGTGGCAGTGAAGGTTTTGATGAGGAGCAATCAGATGCTGAATGATATTAGAGACCTTGACTTCGAAGATGTCGGCAGTGCACCTCTACCCGCGCGGGCATTTCTAATTATCCTGCTGGCCGTGATTATCATTGTGGCTGGGTATTTACTGTTAATTAAGGATAAACAAGAGGAAATTCGCCGCGTACAGGGGGCAGAATTAACGCTCCGTCAGGAATTCGAATCCAAACAACAAAAAGCGGCGAATTTAGAGTCTTATCGTAAACAGTTGACCGATATGGAAGAAATGCTGGAAGTCATGGTTCGGCGCCTACCGGGTAAAACTGAGATGGACAAGCTTTTGGTAGATGTATCACAAACGGCGCTGGGTGTTGGCATTAAAAATGATTTATTTCGCCCAGGCGCAGAAATTATTCATGACTTTTATGCGGAAAAACCAATAACCATCAAAATGCGTGGCAGCTTCCATCAGTTTGGCGATTTTGTTGGCAGTGTAGCTTCCTTACCCCGGGTAGTGATTTTAACCATGAATGATATAGCCATGAAAAAGGCCAAGGGTGGCAATCCCGGTGAGTTGGTGCTTGAAGGAACCGTTAAGACTTATCGCTATGTGGATGAAGGTGAATCAGCAGAAATTGCTGCCGCCAAGACTCAAGGGGGTGGCTCGTGATAAAAATCATGCCCGGTAAGGGTCGGATTATATTAAGCTTGTTGTTGCTGGTGGGTCTACAAGCCTGCACAGGTAATATGGACGAAGTCAAACGCTATGTGAGCGAAATTAAGCAGCGTCCTGCAAACCCAGTTGAACCGATTCCACCAATTGCTACCTATGTTCCCGTTAACTATCTCGGTGAAGGGGCGCGCAACCCGTTTTCTGAAGTCATTATGGCGAAGGCTGATGTTGTGGCTGGTCCTAGAGGTACTAGTGGACCGCAGCCTGATCTTGAGCGGCCGCGTGAATTTTTAGAACAGTTTTCACTGGATACTTTAAAAATGGTGGGAACATTTTCTAGAGGTAATGATCAGTGGGTTCTGATCAAGGACCCGGATCTCGTCATTCACAGGGTGTCGACAGGTGAATTTATGGGGCAGAACCGCGGAAAAATTATTGCAATTTACGAGGATCGCATAGAACTATCAGAATTGATCCCGAATGGAACTCAGGGTTGGCTGATCAGAGAAGCTGCTATCGCACTAAATGAATAGCCCACTCAGAATCAGTTTTAGAGAGAGGTAACGATGAAAAATATTAGAATTAATGATAGACCACAGGGAAGGCGTGATATGAACAAGCAGACGCATGGAATAAGCACAGTAGACAGCTCGGTCGTACAGGGTGAAAGGAATCCTCAGGCTCTTGTAATTCGACTACTAATCGGGTTATCACTGTTGTTAGTTACCGTATTTTCAATGGCGACAGAGCTATTAACCGTTGATCACAATTTGAATGATGACGGCTCGGTAACCATTAGCTTACAAACGAATGGCGATATGTTGGAACCGAAAAGTTTCATGACCGACAACCCCAGCAGACTGGTTGTCGATATGCCTAATGTCAATGCTGATGGCTTTGATTCGGTATTCGTTGGCCAGGGCGGGGTGAAGGAATACAGCCTTATGACCGCAGGTGAGCGCACCCGGCTGGTCGTTGACCTTACTCAGTCTTCTTCTTATGAAGTCGATGTTTCCGGTGACACGCTTTCCATCAACCTGATTCCGCTGGCGGACTTTGCTACCGGCGCTGCAAGTGCTGGGGAAAACCAGGTAACTAATCTGGACTTTCGGCGGGGCGATGCGGGGCAGGCGAGAGTTATTATTACCATGAGCCAGTCCGACGCTAGTGTTGCAGTGAATGAATTGGGCGATAAAATCAATGTGGAGTTATTCAATGTAGGTGTTTCGGCGGATAATCAGCAACGACTGGATGTTAGTGATTTCGCTACCCCGGTACGCTTTATTGAAGCCCGTGAAACAGGTGACGGCTCACGGGTGGTATTAACCGTTGCCGGTGCTTATGACCACACCATGTACCAGAGTGGCAATCAATTAATCATTGAGGTGAAAAAGCCCGCTAAAGTAGCAAAAGCAACTACAAATGATATCCAATTTTTTGAAGATAAATCTTACGACGGTGTAAAAGTTACCTTTAATTTCCAGGATATTGAAGTTCGCTCATTACTGCAGATGATAGCCGATGTATCTGATCTGAATATTGTGGTTGCAGATAATGTAGGTGGCAATATGACCCTGCGCCTGATCAGTGTCCCCTGGGATCAGGCCTTGGATATTATCCTGGATGCGAAAAATCTCGATATGCGCAAAAATGGTGAAATTATCTGGATCGCACCGGCGGCTGAAATCGCAGAACGGGAAAGGTTGTTACTCCAGGCCGCTGAAGACCGCAGAGTGCTAGAGCCCTTACGAACAGAGTTGGTTCAGCTCAGCTATGCGAAGGCTAGCGATATACAAGAATTAATTATGACCTCAGTTGAAAGCGCCGGAGACACAGAAACTGGCTTGCTCTCCGGGCGTGGCTCGGTTACCGTTGATGAACGCACCAATACTTTATTGGTCAACGATACTGATGAAAAAATTGCTGAAATTAAACGCCTGATTGCAGTTCTTGATCGTGCTGTGCGCCAGGTGCAAATTGAATCCCGAATTGTCATAGCCAGAAGTGATTTTAATCGTCAGATTGGCGTGCGTTGGGGTGTTACCGGGTTTAGCTTTGGCAATAATTCGGGTGCATTCAGCGGAACCGGGGCTGGTGCGGATTCTTTACTGGCCTCTGGAATAGACCCGGAAGATGGGTCCAGTATTATTGAATTACCTGCATTAGGTAATCGATATGGTGTTAATTTACCGGTTGCTAATCCTGCAGGTTCATTCGGTCTGTCATTCCTTTCCAGTGATATCTTGCTGGATCTGGAGTTAACCGCGCTAGAAGAAGACGGGCAAGGTGAAGTTATTTCTTCACCACGGATTGTTACCGCGAACCAGTCTGAGGCCTTTATTAAACAAGGTGTCGAAATTCCTTATCAGCAGGCAGCATCTTCTGGTGCTACCGCGGTTGAGTTTAAAGAAGCGGTACTGGAATTACGGGTAACACCGTTAATTACACCGGATAACCGGGTGCAACTTGATATTGAAGTTCGCCAAGATACGGTTGGTGATAACTTTGTGCTTGCAGGTGGTTCAGTGATACCCGCGATTGATACCCGAGAATTAATGACCAGCGTATTGGTTAATAATGGCGAAACAGTCGTTTTAGGTGGTATTTATCAACACGAAACCAACCAATCGGAAAGTAAAGTACCGTTCCTGGGTGATATTCCATACCTTGGCGCGGCGTTCCGTAATCGCGGCACCGACACACAGAAACGCGAGCTGTTGATTTTCATTACCCCAAATATCCTGGCTGACCGGCCACCACAATAGCCGCGCAAGCAGGAACTAGAAAAATTAAAAACCCGGGTTTTCCCGGGTTTTTTTATGTAGTAGCGAATCAGGATCAGGTAGACTTGTGGATATGAGTGAATTAAACAATCTATCGGCTTATCGATTTACTGTCGGGAATACGCCGTTATTAATATCGGTTCCACACAGTGGCCTGGGGCTGCTCAAGGGCATGCAGGAAAATCTCAGTCCAGATGCTATTACGCTACCGGATACCGATTGGCGTGTTAATGAACTTTATGCCGGCGCAGATGAACTTGGCGCAGGTATGTTAATTGCAAACTATTCCCGTTATGTTGTCGATTTGAACCGCCCGCCCGATGATGCCCAGCTGTATGCCAGTGAAACCAGCGGCTTGTTTCCACATAAAACATTTCATAATCAGCCTTTATGGCTAGAGCAGTCTGCAGTCGATTCTCAACAAAAATGGATAATGCAGAATATTTGGCATGCCTACCATCAGAAAATCCGGCTGGAGCTTGAGTGCATTAATCAACGCCACGGGTTTGCAATTTTATTAGATGCGCACTCAATCGCTGCCGAGGTGCCGGGATTATTCAGTGGTGTTTTGCCAGACTTAAACTTGGGTAGCTACGATGGCCGCAGTGCCTCCGCTGCTTTGATTGAAGTTGCCTATGCCAGCTTGGAATCCCCCGAGTATAGTCGAGTTCTTGATGGTCGCTTTAAAGGCGGGGCCATTACCAGAGGCTTTGGACGGCCCGCTGATAATATTCATGCCTTACAATTGGAAATATCCCAGTCAACATACCTGCAGCCTACGGACGCATGGCCACAGATAGACGAAAGCAAAGCATCTCGACTTAGGCAGACTATTCAACGATTGCTTGAGAGTCTAATTGAGTGGAAGGGCGAACCGTCGTGAAGACATTTTTTGCACCTAGTTTGTTGACAGATTGTGGCTGGCGCTCAGCACGCGTAATCAGCGTTGATGCAGACGGAATGATTATAAATATTTCTCCGGGTAGTGCAGAAAATTGTGATGCTAGTCTTCAGGGTGTGGTCATACCCGGCATGGTGAACTTACACAGTCATGCATTTCAACGCAGTTTGGTCGGTAAAACGGGTTTGCGTGGCAAGGGCGATGACAGCTTCTGGAGCTGGCGCCAGGCAATGTATCAGCAAGTCGCGCAACTAAGCCCTGAAGCTATTGAGGCGGTCAGCGCCTATTGTTATATGGAGTTACTCAAGGGTGGCTACACCGCAGTTGCAGAGTTTCATTATCTTCATCACCAGAAGGGCGGGGTTCATTATGCAAACCCGGCTGAAACATCCATGCGGATACTAGCGGCTGCCGATACTGCTGGCATCGGTATGACTTTGCTGCCGGTGTTGTACAGCTGGGCCGGGTTTGGGCAGCAGCCGCTGACAGAAAAACAACTACCCTTCAGACATGATCTAAGTAGTTACATGCAGTTATTGAGTCAGTTGGATCAATATTGCGAGCATTCAAAACAGTTCGACTGGGGTGTTGCACCGCATTCGTTGCGTGCTGTTAGCGAGCCACAGTTACTGGAGCTGATGGAGGGTCTTGCACAGCTAAATTTTGAAGGCCCAATACATATTCATATAGCCGAGCAACAACAGGAAGTAAAAGACTGTGTGGATTATTATGGCACTGGTCCGGTTCGTTGGTTGCTGGACAATTTTCCGGTAAATGATCGTTGGTGCCTGATTCACGCCACTCATGTAGACACCCAAGAGTTAAAAATGATGCGTGTAGCAAATGTGGTAGCCGGCTTATGCCCGACTACTGAAGCTGATCTAGGGGATGGTGTTTTTTCAGCAAGTCAGTGGCAGCAGCTTGGTGGTGCCTGGGGTATAGGCTCTGACAGTAATCTGTGTGTTAATGCCACAGAAGAATTACGCTGGTTGGAATATGGCCAACGCCTGCGTGACCAGCAACGAAACTTGCTGGCAGCTCCTGGCCAAATCGTGGGCGCTGAGCTGTATAAAAACGCTTTATCGGGCGGTTTGCAAGCATTGGCGAAACCGCCAGCCAGAGGTTTTGCCATCGGTCAGCGGGCCGATATGCTGGTGCTGAATCAACAACACACGCTGTTAGTAGATAAAGAAAACGATCAAATACTGGATGCCTGGGTATTTGCCGGTGTTCAAGAAATGTTATCTCAGGTATGGGTTGGCGGGCGCTGTGTAGTTGAGGCTGGTGACCATATCAACGCTGATCGGATTGAAGCCGACTGGCGGCAGCTGTTGAAAAGTTGATGGCTACAGAAAAAACTCATCTCGCCAATCTGGTGCTGGCCGAGAACCCTTCTTGTGAACGCAATAAACTACCGATCCTGGAGGTTTTGAAAGAATATTTGAATCCGGGTGACCATTTGCTCGAAATTGGTTCCGGTGGCGGCATGCATGCGCTATATTTCACCCAAAACTTGCCTGTGGCTCGATGGCAGATGACCGAAATGCCGGAATATATGGAAGCAATACAGGCGCGGTTTATTCAGCAGGGGAACTCGCAAATGGCAACTCCTTTAAGCCTGGATTGCCGGGCTGCGCACTGGGGATTGCCCCAACAATATGACGCGATCTTCAGCGCAAATACTGTACATATCATGTCATGGCAAGCTGTTTGTGGCCTGATGAATGGAGTGCACAAAGCGCTAAAGCCGGAAGGTTTGTTTCTGCTTTACGGGCCATTTCGTTATAACGGTGAGGATACAGCGGCCAGTAACACAGCGTTTCATGAATACCTGAAAAATACTTCGGCTGAGATGGGTTTACGCGACTATCAGGAAATGGCAGCGCTGGCTAAACTAGCTGGTCTGCAGCTAATTAAAGATATCCCGATGCCAGCTAACAATAGGATTTTAATTTTTAAACATGAACAGTAAAGAAGAACAGTATCGGGACCTCGCTACTCAGGCAAAGGGCTTGCTGGCTGCCACAGATGACCCTGTGGCCAATGCGGCAAACCTGGCAGCACTAATTTTTAATGCGCTCGATCAGGTCAATTGGGCCGGGTTTTATTTTTTCCGCGATGGGCGTTTACTGGTAGGGCCATTTCAGGGGCAGCCTGCCTGTGTTGAAATTTCGTTAACCACGGGGGTCTGTGGTGCGGCCGCCAGCAGCGGCAAAACCCAGCGGATAGCAGATGTGCATGAATTCCCCGGGCATATCGCCTGCGATGTAAATTCACGCTCCGAGCTGGTTGTACCCTTATATAAAGGTGGCGGGCTAATCGGGGTGCTGGACTTGGATAGCCCGGTTACTGATCGTTTTGACCAAGTCGATCAACAAGGGCTTGAGACCCTTGCTGAAACTTATCTTGAGGCGAGTCATTTTAACAAGTAATAAATGGGGACCCTCGCAAAGGCGCAAAAAGAAAAACTAAATTTAAATCTTAATTCTAATGCCTGACCGAGAAAGGAATCGTAGCGAGGGAAAGCCTGGTTTGAAGCAAAATATTTCATTATTTGAAGAGAATAGCGGGCTATTTGATGAAAATAATGGAATATTTTGGTCAAATCCAGCTTTTCCGCAGTAGGTTACTTCTTTCTCGGTCAGGCACTAACTACCGTAAAGCAGAGTACCGGCGCAGCAGTTCAGCTTTTCCGGGTTGCCAGCTGTGCTCACCCGCATGACGCTGCAACCAGGCTAAATCTCCGGGTCGCATTCTCTGATTGTGTCTTTGCTGATTGGCATCATGTTCGGCTAAATAATGCAGGCTGAACTCAATCCCCGGGTTATGTCCGACTACAACAATCATACCGGCTTCGGATTCCGCATCTGCCAGCGATAAAATTTCCCCGGTAGTGGCTCCGTAAAGTGATTCCAGTTCTTTAACAACGGTATTCGGGTGCCGGGTTCGCCAAGGTTCAATAGTTTGCATTGTCCGCTTAGCGGCTGAAACTAACACCACATCGGGTTCTATACCAGCTTCTTCCATCCAGTCGGCTATGGCCTCAGCCTGTTGAAATCCGAACGATTTTAACGGGCGATCATAATCCCGCATGGGTTGCTTCGGGTGTGCGGCTTTGGCGTGCCGTAACAGTATCAGTTGTTTATTCATCTGCGATATTGCCTCCGGTTAAAATCAATCCGACCCTGCGGCCGGAAAATACTTCAGGGTATTCATCGATTGCAGCCAGCACAGTGGCGGCTGAGGGCTCAATAGTTTGACCCAGATGAACTGTGGCCAGCGTGGCGGCGGCCTTTATCCCAGCTTCTGTAACCCGTAAAACATCTGTAATGCCGGCCTGAATAATGGGAAAAGTCAGCCTACCAATCAGCGCCCGTAAACCATCGGCTGCTGTATCCGGGTAATGTTTTTTCACTCGCTGACCCTGTTGCAAAGATCGCCAGCAATCATCCGCCTGCTCAGGTTCTGCGCCTATCACTAACGGTGTTTTAGCTTCAGTTTGTTGCATCAGGTTTCTGGCAAGAATGGTTCCTGCAGCTAATCCGCCGCCGCCCACAGGGATCAACAAAATATCCAGATTTTCCAGCTGATTCAGCATTTCCAGTGCCCAGGTCCCTTGTCCTGCAATTACCAGTGGATGGTCATAGGGTGGAATTGCGGTTAATCCCTTTTCCACCAGTGCCTGCAAACCCGCTTCACGGGCGGCCTGGGTGGGCTCACACAAATGTATGCTTGCGCCCTCCGCACGCATGGCTTCAAGCTTGCTGGTAACTGCGTTATGCGGTGAAACGATGTCTGCCGATAAACCGTTTAGCCGGGCTGCTCTTGCCAAAGCTCTGCCGTGATTTCCGGAAGAATGGGTGCATACTCCTGAGTTCGCAGCGATGCTAAGCTGAGCGGATTCCAACATTCCCAAAACCGCATTGCTGGCACCGCGATATTTAAACGAGCCGGTTGGTTGAAGGTTTTCGCACTGAATAAACAATTGGCAATTAAACAGTTGATCCAGTGGTGTATTTTGTAAAAGCGGGACCTTGGTGATAACCTGAGACAGCCGTTTTTGAGCAGCAGGCAACAATGCCGGTGTAATTTCTTGAATAGAACCTCGGCGCGCATCAGTCATAGGTTTATAATACCCTCCTTTCCCACAGTCAGTGAGTTTTTAATGCAACAGTCACAAGCAGAATCTCAGCCTAATATTATCTATCGCAAAGACTATACCCAGCCGAATCATTGGTTAAAACATGTTGATTTGGATTTTGATATTGATTTCCATAAGACCCGAGTACTCTCGCGTCTGCAGTTTGAAAAAAACCCACTGGTTGATGG
>QIKG01000138.1 GCA_003232965.1 Oceanospirillales bacterium | reverse complement strand
TCGAATGTTCATAGTTAATATCCTCGTTTTCTGTGTTGGCGTTTTCTGTATTGGCGTTACCACAATGGTAACACTGATGTGTTGTAAAAATCGTAGGGTTTATTAGCCCACTTAAATGTCTTAGATCTTAAAATACTTAAATAAAAGCAAATGAATAAAAGCAAATAAATATTTAAGGTGAATGTAATAGTAGCACGACAAAGTAATGCAAAACTAGCTCATCAGTTGTAACTTAAACTAATATCACAACGTTAGAATACAACTTTTACATGACATATACTGTTATCAGTCGCCCTGTTCTCTCAGAGAATCTTGCAAACTACAATGGGTCTGCTTGCTCTATTTAGGTGGTGTTAGTATCAAAGTTCAAACATATTACAATAGCAATTTATCACTCTTATACCTTCACTTATTCCCCTCCGAAGATAGTTCAAATATGGTATGGTTCTGGTCGAGTTATGACTATGCTATTCGGTGGATAAGACATGAATGAGCCAATGAACCAAACCATTAAAATTTATGGTGAACGCAATACTATGACTAACTATGTTAGCCAAATCATTGCGCTAAACTTAGCCGTCCGGGAATTACCAGGTGTCATTCCGGATGCCCTTAAACAGCTACAAAAAAAAGCACCTGGTAATCAATGGCTGCGTGATCTGTATTTTGCGCTTAGTTATCATCGCAACCTGGGTTGGAAGCACAGTAAAGTAATGTCTATAGAACATTTACAGTCCTATTCGGTTGTCGGGCCACATATGGCATTTCTTACGATTACCAAGAATCCCTATTCCTGGCTACTTTCCATGCATCGCCGACCGTATAATACGAATTTCTCCAGCCCTGAGAAATTTGAAGATTTTCTCAGCATGGAATGGGAAACATTTCCGCGGGACCGCTGCAGTAAAGTGCTGAATAACCCGATGCAGTTATGGAATATCAAAAATAGTGCTTACCTTGCTATCGCAGGGGATAGTTTGAATGTGTTGAATCAAACTGCGGAAACCATACTGGCCGAGCCATCCGTTTTCATCAGCCAGCTTAGCCGACAGTTTTCTATTCCACGCAAAACCACAAGCTTCGTGAATTTTGAACGCTCAACAAAAAATGAGAACCGAACCTTTATAGATTATCAACATTATTATGGTAATGAAGAATGGCGTGAAAATTTATCCAAAGAAGCAATAGGCATCATTAACCAGCATATCGATCAAGACCTAATGCAGCGATTTGGTTACCAACTATTGGAATAATCTTTACATGAGCAATTTCTTCACTTTTATTTTCATTGTCGGCGCTCAACGCTCCGGAACAACACTTGTGGGACAAATATTGGGGGCACACCCTAATGTCCTGCTGATCGATGAAGAAGATCATCTCTACGAGTGGCTGGATGCCGCGCTTGTCGACAATTACGAGGCGACCCGAACGGCATTCGAAGCATGTTGCGCGCTGGCGAGGCGGAAGTACTGGAAACCTGAAGAACGGGCCAGCGTGGCAGGCAAGCCAAACCCAAAAATAACCCATATTGCACTGAAAGCACCAAACGCAACTTATTCCGACCAGGCCATTGCTTTGGCATTTCCCACTGCGCGAATTGTTTACCTGATCAGGGATATCCGCGGAGTTGTCGCTTCCATGCAGCGACTAAGCCATATTCCAATGGTGGAAAACCAACTGCGTTTGATGCAGACCGCACCGCACATCTGCCGGGATTTCGTTGATTATATCCGAGTACTATCTGACCCATCTACCCCCCGACATAAAAAGATGGCACTTATCGCATTGATTAAAATGTCGTTGGCCGACCGCTTCCGTCAGGCCGAACTTGATGTGATGTCATTAAAGTATGAGGATTTGGTTACAAACAAGGAGGCGATAGTTAGCCTGTTGGTAAAACATTGTGGCTTACCAGATAATCCGCTTTGCCTAAACCATACCGGTATTTTTCAGGGGCTCGGCCCTGGAAAGACGGATCGCAACCGTTCTATCGATAAAGTCTCGGTTACGCGGTGGGCGAATGATTTGGATCAACAACAAATCCAGGATGTTTGGGATATTACTGAAGAGTTTCTGCTGGGGCATGGATATACCGAACAGTTCGATTGATGCTGGAAACTACTTGGTCACAATCGCTGGTACGATTTTTCCATGCTCATAACGTCGAAATTTTAAGTGTAAATCATCATTGACATTATCAGGGATTTTCTTATAAGAATGCCAGATCCGAACTCGACCACTGATATATTCGCCAAAGGCTCTATGATTAAAAGCAGTGGATAATGTATAGGGATTAAAATTCAGTATTTCCATAGCTAAGGTTAAATACGTTTGGTCGCCCCAGGGTGCATCGGGGTATTTTCTGGACAGCTGTTCTGACATCCGAAAAACCGCGTTTACTTCATCGGTCAACTGCATAAAAACCACACCGGAGTTGTAGAGTAATTGTCCTTGAGACTTGATTCCCTCCTGCTCCATAATGACCCGAAAGTTTCGAAAAGCACCCAGGCTATATAGCGTCGCCTGAGCCATGGCAATACCGTGTAATTCAGCCTTTTCAAAGCCAAGCTCAATATCACCGATCACCCGGGTATCAACATCCAGAAACAGTAATGAATCATAACCCTCAGGCAAGTGATTTGCGAGTTCACACTTGCGTACTTTTCCATCCAGTTCAAAATTAACACGCGTTATGTAAAGTTGGTCAAATGTGAAGTTGACCGGGGTTTCTTCATCAGTGATGAGGTAAATCGGATAATGGGACAAGCCGCTTTCGACTACGCATTCCTCTACTTCTTTGACGAAACGCTCACCCCAGGCGAGAAAAATAATCGCACGTTTTTTACTCATAACAATCTACTTATTTGCTGATAAAAACAATAAACCGCAGTGATCATAACATAAATAGTAACCTCTAAAAGCCACCGTTTTTAGGGCTATCTATCGATATAATTGCTGATATAGATTGAGGAAGTCACTACTCCATATTGCCTAACCGCGACCTTAATTAACCGATGCTATTGTGCCGTTAGTCGATACAAATATGAGTTTTTCTTCTCCTTAAGTATCCAAAGTCTTTTCTAACTTCGCTCAATATATCCTCAACCTTGCTAACGACTTGATCGGGATACACCTCCTGTGGATTAAGCGCCCGATTAACACTCACGCGATCAGCCACGCGATACTTTTCAGGTTTCCGACCAAGCCACATGCACAGTGTATCCATTGCTTGCCGTGGCTGGTGGATAACGTCTTCGAAGCGCAAGATAAGAGCGCTATCATCACTCCGAAAGCACTCGGATTTTTGCAGCAGTTGCAGTTGATGTACTGTGGTGTAGGCCATATGCTCCGCGGGGCTGTCCTCCAATATTCGAGACCGATCCCGTTTAAGGTAATCATAAGCTTCCGGTAAAGCGATGCGCCCAATATGGTTATCCAGCCTGGCCGTCATATGAGTCCGGCGCAAACAAATACTCAACGGATCGCGAATTAAACTAATGTAGCTTGCGTCTGGGAATGCAGACATCAACTCAGGAAGTAACAAAAGGCTTTCGGGCAACTTGAAGCCCCAGGGTAGGTTCTCATCCAGAGTCTGCATCATTTTAGCGGCAGCTGCCCGAATCCTGGGAATTCGTTGATTTTTCTGCCAGCTAGCCGAACATCGGTATTTCTCTGTAATTGATCGATAAAATGGAACCACCAATTCCATCGAATCGCCGGATACGCTGACCTCGTTCCCCAAAAACACGCCTGCATCTTCAGCCATATTGCTGATCAAACGGGACCCCGAACCGCCCCTGGACAGGAGGATAATTGGCCGATCTAACTGAGCCAGTTTACCTGGATTACTAAAGGGAATGTTAAACTCATCTTGGTGCGTATAAATATGCGTAAACTGGGGCCATTTATGGGCGAGGTAATTGTCACAGCAGGCCTTATCAGCTAAGTATGTGAGGCTCCGGCGGTCAAGGATTTTTTTGGATGCTTGAGCGTTTAAAATCAGCCTGCCTTTTTCATCGGCATATTTATGTATGGTGGGTGCATCAATGGCATAGGTCTTCAAGTCTGAATTACGCATTCCGAGGGCTAATTCTCGGCCAATATGATGTATTCCTGGAAAGTCTTTATCAAAGTCTGGAAGCCTTGATTTATGAAAAATCATTAACTGTTCGTCAAGCTCATCAACTTCGCAATAGGACTTACCCTCGGCAAAAGTATTCTTGTATCGGTAAGGGTCGCTCCAGTGACCCCGTACTATGCCTTCCGGCAACCGACCCACAGCACCAACCATAGCCCATTGAGCATCATCTATCTCCAGTTTGGCCAAAGACTGCTCGAATTGCGCTTGCCAACCTTTTATCAGCAATACATCTTCATGTACTACGGCGATTAGTTCATGCTGGGCATGCTGAAGGCCATGAATGATGGCCTGGGATAAGCTATTAAAATACAGATTGGCGGCATTGTTTACTTCAATTACTTCATTGATCGGGTTTGCCACGCATTCAGACTTGGAAAAGTTATAGAGATATTCATCCGAATAGATGACCACCACGAAGCTGATGGGCCTTTTTGGCGTTCCCAATGAATTATTTAAAATCGGATATTCTCGTTCTTGTCCCACTGAACTGTCCTCAACTAGTTTTTAACCAAAAAATCTTTAGATGAAATTTATTAAAACTGACCAGAACAGATAATTCTAATCTGGATAATACTCAAATGCTATGGGACAATACTGTTTTATATACTCCTCAACTTCTTGTATTTCTAGCTGCGAATGCTCACTACGCCAGTTCCGAGGTTTGATTTCGATTCCACCCACATAATTACGACCCAAGTACTCACTCAGCAGCGCGGGATTGCGTATCAATTGTTCGTAGCGTATAAGCTGAATTTTTTCTCTCAACAGCTGATAGCGCATACAAAATAGGCCATATAGCTCCACTTGTATTCTTAAAAGGTCATCAGTCCGCTGCCTAATCTCAGCGACTTCTGGCCAGAACTGCTCTGCGGCAGGCATTGTGCCGCGACTGATTGGAATATTTAATGCCCGCCAAGATAAAATCGTAGGTACCGGGTGGCGGATGACAGCTAAGACAGCAAAATTGGTCTGTTCAAGCAAATCCGGCAACACGCAAGTGTAATGCGCATTATGTTTCATTGCCAGGATGAAATCGGAATTCATACCTTCCCAGGAAATCGATTCTAAATCACGCGGATCACCAGGCCCGGCATTGTCAACATCCCTATAATAATTGGTATTAACTAGGCCTGCCGGACTACGCCGATCTTGGATGCTGCCGCCGTTAACTACTTTATCGCGAATGTCTGAGAAATCCTTGACCAGACACTGAACATAGGCCTTACGATCAGTCATTTCCCGGCTCCACTTCGCTTGCCAGACCGGCTCACTGATACCCACAGTATTTTCATAACTATCCACAATGGCTGTTGTCAAGGTAGTTCCTGAGCGAGGTATGCCGGTAATAATTAAATTTTTCATCATGATTTTATCATTATAAGAAATCTTGCTCCTCTGGTGTCATTCACATGGACTGTCTCCCTGATTTAATACGCAAACACAGGCCCAAGCTTCCTCTATCCTACGCTCAACTCTCCCAAGCAGGAGCAACCGAATGCTTACATTCTATCTTGTGACCTGAAGCTATAGCACTACACACCATTCTCAAATTTCCTCAACTTGCTCTTTTGTAGCCTTATAATTTGTCGCAGACGATTTGTAGTCGACTCCATGTGCGCCGGGTCCAGATCATCACTAGCACAATTACCACCGTAATGATTCTGTATATTTTTTGTACTAAGCCCTCTAATAACGCCAGCTCTTTCTGTAAGCCTAGTGTAAAGAAGATCATATGGCAATATCGCTTCATATTCAGGCTGGCTTAAGGTTATTGACCCTGTCATTGGGCCAGTAACACGACCCAATTGTTCAGTTAACCCAAGCCTATTTATAACACCAAGAAAATCACATACTTCAATTACTGCAGTGGCCTTATCTTGGATAAAACAATCATATTCTATAATTTTTGTATTGCCATCAACTCTTGCAAATTCTACCGCTGCAGTGTTCATTTGGTGGCAGTACTCCGCTTGTCTTTGTCCCCACTGTGACTTTTCTTTATCTAATATTAACTTATTCTCGGCAGCTAATTGCTCGCAAAGACGGGGATAATCAGAAGGATGAAAGTCAGCGCCATAAAAAGAAAATTTATATTTTGCACAATTG
The DNA here is from genome assembly GCA_003232965.1 of Oceanospirillales bacterium. Taxonomy (GTDB): domain Bacteria; phylum Pseudomonadota; class Gammaproteobacteria; order Xanthomonadales; family SZUA-36; genus SZUA-51. The sequence continues at coordinate 7,428 of QIKG01000138.1, read as the reverse complement.
ACATTATCTACCGGGTTGCGGATGATAAGCAACATCTTTGCTTCAGGGTTTAATGCGCGAAAAACAGACATGCGCCCATTGGCTCGGATAAACTTTGCCAGATGCGGTCTTGATGCTCTTTGAGTTGCCGAAAAGTATCGGAAAAACTCATTATTGATATAGCCTTCTTTATCCGCAGAATTGATAAACAATGGGGTTTTTACATGATTATAGATTCCCTCAATTGATAATGAACTAGTCCTACCAAAGTATTTGACCGCTTTTTGATAGGGGCAATTAAATTTTTCCCTATCCCAGATAAAAGGTTCATAACTGGAAATATAATTTTCGTCGTAAAGCCTTGCATAAACTGTCTGCAATAAGCTGTAGATCATGGTTGTTCCAGAGCAACCAACCCCAAAGACAAATGTATCCATTTTAGTTAATCCAACCAGCTGATGGGTTTTTATTGACAAGTCGGGCTGTTTTTTTATGTGTGTATCCTGCAATTTTCATAGCATAAACATGGTGCCTTTCACTCTCGTTCAGTTGTGTATAGTTCATTAGTGTATGTGCCTTTGGCAAAAGTAATTATGAACTATAATAGCGGGTCATCTTTCTCAGGAAATTAAACTTATTATCTCAATTCAGACGGTTCTTTGTTAAACTACATCAATTATAGTTCATAAAAGTGTCGCGTAATAGCTGGTGTTTTTTCAACGGTCTCTGCTGAAGCCGTCAGGCGCATTTAGGACTATTGTGAATATTTTGTTATCAATTTCGCCAATTTATATCGTACTAGGGTAGCGGTAAGAAACTAAATGGATGTTTTTTTACAATAATGGGTTTTTTAAATCCACTCAAGCGGAAATTTAGGGAGCATTTTTTTCCTGCTGAGCCGGCGAGGATTGCTCATGTTATTAATCCGTTTAAATGCCAGCAAGATAACCCGTCTTATTTGTATTACGCGCAACCCATCACCTTTGAATCGATGAATAGGGCAAAAAATGAAGCTGCGAAATTTAATTTGAATGTAGAGCTATACGCGGCAACCTATCCAGAAGACGATGAATTCGTTCCAACCTACTTTCAAAGGCTGCCTAATCTAACGGCATCTACGTTATTGGAATACCCTGAAATTGCAGACAGAAAACTACCCTTTATAAATGAAATCCTTGTTTCACTTTATAATAATTGTACTGCACCGTATTTAGTTTTCACAAACTCTGATATCGGCCTGAAGGCAAGTTTCTACACTACTGTTAACAACTACATAAATGAAGGCTACGATGCCTTCATTATAACTCGAAGGGACGATCTACCGAAAGTGGTCAACGATAAACGGTTAACTGCCGAAGATTTGGAGCTTATTTATCAACAAAATGGCCGAACCCACCCCGGTAATGACTGTTTTATTTTTCATCGAAAATTATTAGCACAGATCAATATACAGGGCATGTTCATAGGGCTTCCTCCTTGGGGAAGGCTGCTGAAACATGAGTTGGAAAAGAACGCCACAAAATTTCATGTGTTTAGAGAATTACATGAAACCTTCCACATTGGTAGAGACCGATCTTGGAGAGCCGAGGCCAAGAGCGATCTATGGGTTCAAAACATTCTCAATGCTAAAAAAATTGGTTATAACTACGAGTTATAGACTGCGAACGATAGCTTTCGATTTAAAAATTCAACTAAATATAAGTAGAAAAATCAGCAACTATTAGAGAAATAAACCATAATATGACCTAAATGACTGGGTCAACTTTAAATGCAAATGATAGGTCAATCTTTAGTGCAATTTAACAGCGTGTTGTACTTTTTTGTCTATGCGCATGGTTGCACTGCTTTAGTATAATATGCTTGGCAAGAAAACTTATATATTCAATAAGGTCTATGTTGTGAGTGATGAAATAAATAAACCGCTCAAAAGTTTATGCAAATAATAAACCTCCATAATACTCGCCTTTTCCCCAAAGGGAGTGGCGCATCAGCTTATCGCTTGTCAGGAATTGCAGCTCGTTGTGATTGGGCTGTCATGACCGACAGTAACCAGAGAACCATTTCCCTTCGAGGTGACATATCATGTCAGCCACGCACGGTTTTTCTTTCATTAAGGTCAGCTTTTCACGCTATTCCTTGCTTTTACGAAGAAATACTACCCAAAATACATGGTAAATTTATACTTATAACCGGTTCCGAAGACATAACTATCCCTAATCAGACAGATAAAAGATGGCGGGCCTTTAACTCCGCAGAAAAATCATTAATTACTAAAATTCTAAATGATGATCGAGTCATTCACTGGTTTGTAGAAAATAAAGATGAGAACAGAGCAAAAATGTCTACCTTGCCCGTTGGTTATGTGTGCATGAAAGGCTATTTATCGACGGTTATGACACAAACACCGGAAACTCTAATCAAAGACAGGTCATTAAAAATGCTGTGCGCGCATCGGGTCAGAGGTGGCAAACAATGGGAGGTGCGACGAAAGGTCACAAAATTGTGTAGCAACCAATTACCTAAAATCTCAACCATCTTAACAGATGAAATTTCTGAAATGGACTTTCGACATCTGGTTCGTAAACATCCATTCACCCTATGTGTTCAAGGTGGCGGCTTAGATCCTTCGCCTAAAGCATGGCTATGCATTATCAACGGCTCAATACCTATCATCAAATCCTCAACTCTCGATGATGCTTATTCGAACCTTCCCGTTGCATTTGTAGATGAATGGAATAAAGATTGTTTATCAAAAGACAAATTGTTGCAGTGGATATATGAGCTTTCACCGTACTATGAGGACCCAGAATTGAGAAGTCAAACACTGGAGAGGCTGTCTCTTGATTATTGGTGGAACAAAATTATTGAGAAAGTTAATTAATTACTTGTAGTAGTTCAGACTTGATCTGACAGTTACCGATATTGCAATAGGTTAATAATGGGGGGATTACCGTTCCAGCGACTGAAGCAGATTGGATAAACCATCAGGATGACTTCGCCAGCCGGCTAATTTTGGCTCCCACTTCTTAATGATGTCTAATGAACCATCTGTTGAACCGCCATCCAGAACAAAATACCTTAACCGGCAGGTTTTGCTGGAATATTGATTCCAGTGCTGCATTGAGGTACTGGCCCTGATTGAAAGAGCGCACTGCGATTGTTATGGGGGCTTTGCCAAGATAAGTTCCTGTGAACTTTTTCACTCAGATATAAAACATCATTGTAAATGGCTAAAGGGTAGGATACTACTTGCATTCCATTACGATCCGGTCAAAATATGGAAATGCGAACAAACCTCAACCATAAATCTGATCCACGCAGCATATTATCCAGCTGGTGGCGGCTGATGCGCTTTGATAAACCTATCGGTATTTTATTGTTGCTCTGGCCTACCCTGTGGGCTTTGTGGATTGCCGGGGATGGCGGACCGAACCTGAAAAACCTGATAATTTTTGTCTTAGGGGTAACGCTTACCCGTGCCGGCGGCTGTATTATTAATGATTATGCCGATCGAGATTTTGATGGTCATGTTGAACGCACTAGCGGGCGACCGTTGGCGGCTGGTGAGATTAAGCCACGGCATGCATTGTTTGGGTTTGTTGTGCTTATGCTGCTGGCTTTCGGGCTGGTGCTATTGACTAATACATTGACGATTAAACTGGCATTTATCGCCCTGGCGCTGGCCGCTAGCTATCCCTTTTTTAAACGCTTTACTCATCTGCCGCAGTTTGTTTTAGGTCTTGCCTTCTCCTGGGGCATGATTATGGCCTTTGCTGCGGAACAGAATCAAGTACCGGTTGTTGCCTGGTGGCTGTTGGCGGCGAATCTAGTATGGACCGTGTATTACGATACGCTATATGCGATGGCGGACCGCGAGGATGACCTAAAAATCGGGGTTAAATCAACAGCGATTTTATTCGGGCGCTTTGATTTGTTGATTTTGAGCGTGTTGGCGGTGGTGTTTTTGGGGCTTTTGGTGAAGGTGGGGATTCTTATTGGTACAGGAACACTTTATTACAGCGGGCTGGTTATTGCGGGATTGTTAATGCTCAGGCAGTTAACTCGCTGTCGTAGTCGCAAAACTGTCGATTATTTTTGGGCGTTTTTGAATAATAATTATGTTGGATTGGTGGTTTTCGCGGGGATTGTGGGCAGTTACCTTATACATGCCAGGTAGGGTGGGCATTTATGCCCACGCGGCAAACTATGAGCCCTTGTCACCGCTACGGCTTACCAAGCTTTTACGCGTGGGCATAAATGCCCACGCTACCGGTGATTAGAGCTCTTCCATCTCAAAGTCTTCTTTGCCTACACCACATTCTGGACACACCCACCATACGGGAACATCCTCCCAGCGGGTGCCGGGGGCTAGGCCTTCGTCGGGGTCGCCTTTTTCTTCGTTGTAAATCCAGCCGCAGACGATGCAAACCCAGATTTTATATTCGTTGTTGTTGGTTTCTTCACTCACTTTAGTATCCATTATTCTGTTGCTAGCATCTATGCCACCGTTGCGACTTAATATCGGGACTAAATACTAAATCACAAGCCCTGATAGGTTTCTGCCCAGAATCCGCTCGGAAGCGGTAAAATATACGCTGTTTTCAATAGGATTTAACAAAATGCACAGTAACGAATTATTTGCCCGCGCCAAGCGCCATATACCGGGCGGGGTTAACTCGCCAGTTCGCGCTTTTAATGGTGTTGGTGGTACCCCGGTATTTTTTGAGCGTGCTGAAGGCGCACATCTTTATGATGTCGACGGCAAGGGATATATAGATTATGTGGGTTCCTGGGGGCCGATGATTGCTGGACATTCTCACCCTGATATTCTCGCAGCCGTACAAATCGCAGCGGCTAAAGGCCTCAGTTTTGGTGCGCCCGCCGCGGCGGAGGTGAGCATGGCTGAAAAGATTTGTGCTTTGATTCCGGCGATGGACATGGTGCGCATGGTTAATTCCGGTACTGAGGCCACCATGAGTGCGCTGCGACTGGCCCGGGCCGCTACCAAGCGCGATCGGTTTATCAAATTCGAAGGCTGCTACCACGGCCATGCCGACAGCTTTCTGGTTAAAGCCGGTTCTGGTGCGCTAACTCTGGGCATACCGACATCCCCCGGGGTGCCAAAATGCCTGGCTGACCTCACTGTGACCCTGCCATACAACGATGAAACAGCCATTCGTGAATTCATGGCGGCTGAAGGTGACACCATTGCGGCTATTTTTGTGGAGCCAGTAGCAGGCAATATGAATTGTATTCCTCCACAGCCGGGTTTTCTGGAAGCCCTGCGTGAGCTTTGCGACACCCATGAGAGCTTGCTGGTATTCGATGAAGTCATGACCGGTTTCCGGGTGGCTCTGGGTGGCGCGCAGGAACGCTTTAATATCACCCCCGACCTATCTACCTTCGGCAAAGTGATTGGCGCCGGCATGCCAGTTGGTGCATTTGGTGGCAAACATAAATATATGCAGATGATTGCCCCCTCCGGCCCTGTTTATCAAGCAGGTACGCTTTCCGGCAATCCAGTAGCGATGGCTGCTGGCTTGGCGAACTTGGAAATCATCAGCCAGCCCGGGTTTTATGCCGAGCTTGAAGACAAAACCACCCGTTTATTGAAAGGGCTTAAAGCCGCCGCGGATGAGGCAGGAATTCCACTGGCTACCACCCAAGTTGGCGGTATGTTTGGTGTGTTCTTTACTGAGCTTGATGAAGTCACCAATTTTGAGCAGGCCACCGCTTGTAATATCGAGCGTTTTAAGCAATTTTTCCACGGCATGCTGGAGCGCGGGGTTTATCTTGCGCCCTCCGCCTATGAGGCCGGGTTTATGTCACAAGCGCATAGCAATCGATTAATTGATGAAACTATCGCGGCTGCGGCTGCTTGTTTTCGGGAGTTGTAATGGAGATTTTCAGAGTATTTCAGGTAGAAGCCGCTCATCACTTGCCGAATGTACCAGCAGGGCATAAATGCGCGCGTCTGCACGGGCATTCTTTCCGGATAGAAGTGCATGTTGCCGGTGAAGTGGGTGAACAAAGTGGTTGGGTAATGGATTTTGCCGAACTAAAACAGGCGTTTCAGCCATTGTACGACCGGCTTGATCATAATTATTTGAACGAGATTGAAGGCTTGGAAAATCCAAGCTCTGAGAATCTCGCTCGCTGGATCTGGCAGGAATTACAACCGGTGCTGCCGAATGTCAGCAAAGTAATTGTGCAGGAAACCTGTAATGCAGGCTGTGTTTATCGGGGGGAGTGAGTCTTAAATCCAAAAGCTGGGTTCCCGCCTACGCGGGAATGACCGAACGGAGTGTGGGTGCGGGGGATAACGCGTGCAGTGTAGGGTGCAGGGGGTATGATGAGCGGGGTGTTGGCTGCGCACCAAAAAAAACCGAAGCCGTTGCCAGCTTCGGTTGAATATCCCGTAACGGAGAGTCTCAAGATGAGATTCAACACCAAAACATTGGTCATCTGTTCCAGTGACAGTGATTTTACGCATATAAAGATGCCAGCAACATGATCTGGGTCAGTATTTCATCAAGCTCCACTTAAATTGATCTTTATCAAGTGGTAACACCCATTTAAGCGCTATATTCTTCAGCCTGAGTCATTCATCTAATTATTGGAAACTATGAACACAGCACTTGAAACAACTAATTTTGATGCGGGCCTGATTCAGAAATACGACAAACAGGGCCCTCGTTATACCTCCTACCCTACCGCAGTTCAGTTTTCTGACAGCTTTAATGCAGCCGCTTACCGGCAACAGGTTCAGCTCAGTAATGAAGAGCTGATCCCCCGTTCGTTGTCACTATATGTGCATATTCCATTCTGCCATGAGCTTTGTTACTACTGTGGTTGCAACAAAAGAGTCACTCAACACCCGGAGCAGGCGATCCCATATCTGCGCGCACTTTACCGAGAAATCGAGTTGCAGGCAGAACTATTTGACCATGACCGTGATGTTGTACAGCTGCACTTTGGCGGCGGTACGCCGACTTATCTAAGCGATGCGCAACTGACCCGGCTAATGATCCAATTGCGTGAACATTTCAATATGCCGCAAAGCGGTGGACACGAATGGTCAATTGAAATAGATCCCCGCAGCATGGATGAAAACCGTATCGATCTTCTCGCACAGCTTGGGTTTAACCGTATGAGCCTGGGAATACAGGACTTTAACCCGATTGTACAAAAAGCGGTAAACCGCATACAAAGCCCCGAACAAACTGAAGCATTGATTGTTCGTGCGCGCCAGCAGGGCTTTCAATCCATATCCGTGGATTTGATTTACGGTTTGCCGCATCAAACCGTTAGCAGTTTCAACCAGACTCTCGATACCGTTATCGCAATGGGTCCGGATCGCCTGTCGATTTATAATTATGCCCACTTACCCGAACTGTTCCGCTCCCAGCGGCTGATCAAAACCGAAGACCTGCCGAGTGCAGAAATCAA
>QIKG01000170.1 GCA_003232965.1 Oceanospirillales bacterium | reverse complement strand
TAGTTTTTTGTGGTTCATTTGATTACTCATTATTTTACCTTTCGTTAGGTTACTGATAATGAGCAGTTACACAATTGTTTTTACAGCCTCATTAATGAAAAAACATTAACTGGTTATGCACTTATGACTTGAATTCAGGTAATATACTAATTCTTACGTTTGTAACTAGAGTAGGCTCCCTGCTTTAATTGCCCCTGTATTGTGATTTTATAATGAAAAGAATTTTTCTTATTCTCGTTAAAACTGCTTATTCTGCTGCTCTTCTGGGCTTGTTCTTTGTGCCTCTTCTGGTGCTTGCTACCTATCAGCGGATGCGAAAACTAGAACAGGCTCCTGGCAGAGTATTTATCGGAATTAATGAAATTGCGAGTAATATACATAGTATTCAGAATTCGCTGGATTCGTTCGGGGAGAGAACAACCGCGCTGATTTATACAAATAAATTTAGTTTGGAAGGTCAATTTGGCCAGCTAAGTCGTAATTCTTTACGTATGTATATAAATAGAAATTTTTCTTCGTCTACATACGCTAGGTTCTTTTATGTATTTATCCGGCCATTGATACTAGCATTATACTTTGTTAAATTTATGTCGAGGCACGATACGTGGTTTTTTATTTGGAACCATACTTTTCTTCCGCTCAATTTAGATCTTTTGTTATTAAGGCTTGCTAAAAAAAAAATAATCATTATGCATTGCGGTGATGATGTGCGTTACCGTCCTTTGCAAAGAGCTATTGATCAATCTTATGGTATTAGTAGTTGGCCGTCTGATAAAGCCTCAATTGGAACTTTTCTCTCTCGTTTCTACTTTACGCGCCTTTCTGAAGCAGTGGGTGATGTTATCTCTTTTAGAGATCAAGCGACTTTTCAGGGGAAGGCGTTGATCCAATTTAAGGCTCCCATGCCTAGGTTGAATAATATAGATAGTGACAGAAATAAGATTGTGCGAATACTGCACGCGCCTTCATCTAGGTATGTTAAAGGAACCGCTTTTGTTCTTGAGGCAATCGATATGTTAAAAGGGCGGGGAATTCAGTTTGAGTTTGTTTTGCTGGAAAATCATCCAAACGAAGTTGTCCTTAAAGAGTTAATGCGAAGCGATATTCTTATTGATCAGCCAGGTGTTTGGGCGGCACGTTTAGCTATGGAGGGTTGCTCAGCAGGGTGCTGTGTAATAGGAGGGAACAGGGCTGAGTATTGCCAACAATATGATTCTCCTCTACTCCAGTTTGAACGAGATGCAAAAAATCTCGCTGCTGTTCTTAGTGATTTAATTGAAAATCCAGAATTGCTTTTGGACATGAAGAGAAAGTGCTTTAGTTTTTGGGAAAGTCACTATTCACCTGAAGCGTATTATCGTTATTATGAAGCAATTATTGCTGGTGATGCGCCAACTTTTTCTCCATTTCCAAATCAGAGAGAAATTCTTTTGAGTGCGGCATCTAATTGGTTCGAGAAAATGATCCTATGGCTCTTTTACCACCCAAAATATAGCGCTTATCGTGATTAAGAGGTTTCTCGCAGACAGTGCAATTTATGCTATCCCTGCTTTTCTTTCGAGGGGGCTGGCGCTTTTTCTTATTCCGCTTTATACGAGGGTGTTAAGTCCTGCGGATTACGGCTCACTGGACTTGCTGCTGGTTTTTGCTGGTATCGTCAATTTGACTATAGCCTTGGAGGTGTCTCAGGGAGTTGCGCGTTTTTATGCGGCTGAGCCTGATCCTCAGCGGAAGTTGCTTTATGCTTCGTCTGCGTTTTGGTTTACGCTGGCTTGCTATAGTGTTTTTGTGATGGTGATGCTGATATTTACTGATTCATTGGCGAACTTGATCATGGGGCAGTCAGGTTTGGAATCAGTATTTCAGCTTGGTATTGCTTACATTGGTGTCAATGGTTTGTTTTATCTGGTCCAGAATCAATTTCGATGGGAGCTGCGTAGTCGCCATTATGCGGTGGTTAGTTTGTTGATGACGTTTATAACAGCCGGCACCTCAGTTTGGCTTGCCTATGGACTTGACTGGGGGTTGGAAGGTTTATTGATCGGTATGGTGGCCGGTAGTTTGGCTGGTGCGGCACTGGGGTTGTGGTGGCTACGTGACAGCTTTCGTTTTCGGTTCGATGGCGCACGGCTGCGCGAGATGTTGGCTTTTTCAACACCGCTGGTATTTGCTGGGATTGCGGTGTGGATCAGTCTCTACATCGATCGGATTATGATTAATCATTTTTTGTCAATTGATGAGGTGGGGCTATATGGCATCGGTTATCGGTTGGCTAGTGTTGCAGGCTTGGTTATGGTTGGATTTCAGGGTGCACTGACACCGCTGATTTATACCTATTACCGTGAAGCTGACGCGCCGTATCAGTTAGCCCGCATCTTCCGACTTTTTCTGTTCTTTGCATTGTTAGTGTTCTTGAGTCTGACTTTTTTTGTAACTGATATCCTTCGGTTATTGGTCACTGAGCCTTTCTACGGCGGGGCGGTGGTGGTGGTCTATCTTGTGCCCGCAATTTTATTGGCAAACATGTATATTTTCGCGCCCGGAATCGGTATCGCGAAAAAGACGCATTTTCTCATTTGGATTAATGTTGGTGGCGCATTGATGAATGCGACACTAAATTACTTTCTGATTCCTGTATTGGGAATAATTGGTGCTGGGTTAGCAACGCTCTTAGGTTATTTGGCAGTCTTTACGGCATATATGGTGTTAAGTCAGAAGTTTTACGCTGTGCCGCATCAGTGGCGTCAGATTGCTGTGGCGGTGTTATTTTCAGCAGTTTTGGCGTGGTGGGTGCCGCAGCTGGATATAAGTGATCTAGCGCATTGGGCTGTGAGTGGCCTAGCGCTTGTGGTCTTCTTTATCGTTTCTGTGAGCTTAAATTTGCTCCGCGTCAGCGAGATACGACAGGGTATCTTGTTGGTGAAAGCGTGGTTATGCCAATGAACTTTATCTACAACGTAGTTATTCTGGGGTGCTGTTATAAATGTGTGGAATTATAGGTTCATTCTCTCAAAAAAGCTTCTCTGGGAATGATGAGCGTTTGCAAGCTGCGCTACACGCGCTTCATCATCGAGGCCCGGATGATCAAGGGCTCGAGACCTTTTCGATCGCTGGTGGTCAGCTTTCTCTCGGTCATACTCGGTTATCGATTATTGATCTCTCGCCCGGTGGGCATCAGCCTATGCACAGCCCGGATGAGCGCTACACTCTTGTATTCAACGGTGAGATCTATAATTACCGCGAATTGAGGCAGGGACTGAAGGCGCTGGGGCACTCATTTCATACGGATTCAGATACGGAGGTATTACTGGCAGCCTGGGTGCAGTGGCGAGAGGGTGCTATTCCGCGGTTGACCGGTATGTTTGCTTTTGCGATATTTGATCGCGTTGCTGAGACACTCGCGCTGGTGCGCGATGCTTTTGGTATCAAACCCTTATTCTATGCTCTCACGGTTGATGGCTTGTTCTTCGCCTCGGAAATGCCAGCGTTACTATCCTTACGCGATGAAGCTCCACGGCTGAATGCTCAGCGGGCCTACGACTATCTTATTCATCAAGTGCAGGACAGTGGCTTCGAGACCTTTGTGCAGGGAGTGCACCATGTGCCGCCAGCCCACTGGGTGCGGATGGACCTGCGTGATCTCATGCAGTCGAAGGCCGAGCGTTGGTGGAACCCCCCCATTGCCGAAACCAGCCAGTTGAGTTTCTCTCAGGCCGCCGAGCAGCTGCGTGAACTGTTTCTAGATAGCGTACGGTTGCACCTGCGCAGCGATGTGCCGCTGGGTGTGGCACTCTCCGGAGGAGTCGACTCTTCAGCTATTGCCTGTTGCATGCGGTATCTGGAGCCTGACATGGATTTACACACGTTCAGCTATATTGGGGAGCAGGGCAGTCAGAGTGAAGAGCTGTGGATCGACTTGGTTAATGACCGAATCACGGCAGTCCCGCACAAGGTATACATTAAACCTCAGGATCTTGAGCGAGATCTTGACGATTTGATTCTTACCCAGGGCGAACCCTTTGGTGGCACGGCAATGTATGCACAGTGGCGTATTTTCCAATGTGCACGGGAGGCTGGCATCACGGTAGTTCTAGAGGGCCAAGGCGGCGACGAGGTGTTGGGCGGCTATTCGGGGTATCCAGGGCAACTCATGCTTAGCTATCTGGAGACAGGTGCGATAACGAATATGCGGAAATTCTCTCGTCACTTCCACGATTGGGATGGTCGCGAGGGGTTGAATCCCTGGCGGGCTTTAATCGGGCAGCTTATGCCTGATATGGCTTTCAATCTTGGTAATCGTTTGCTTGGGCGCTCGCCTATTCCAGACTGGTTAAACCAACAAGGGCTTGTGAACATGCAGATTGATTCTCGCCCGGTTCGGGCAAAGAAGCAGTTTGCTAATCGTGGGCGACGTTTGCCTGAAATACTCTTGCAGTCCCTCACGGTGCAGGGCTTGCCTCACCTTCTGCGTTACGGCGATCGCAATGCGATGCGCTTTTCGATCGAAAACCGAGTGCCGTTTCTTACTCTGCCTATAGCAGAATTCATGCTGTCTAGACCAGAGAATAATTTGGTTTCGGTGGGGGGGCAGACTAAGGTGTTGTTTCGAGAGGCGATGCGCGGCATCGTGCCGGAAGAAATTCTTAGTCGCAGAGATAAAGTTGGGTTTGATACTCCCATGAAGGAGTGGATGCGACATCGGATTTTGTCAGATTTGCGCGAAGCTGAACAGGAGCGGGGGCCTTTGCCAGGATTATTTGATCAGTCGAAGATGCAGCATTACGTAGAGCAGGCTTTCGAGTCCGAAAAGCCCTTTAATTGGCAAGTTTGGCGAATATTCAATCTTATCCGCTGGTCTCAACAAGTGTTATCTACCCGTACATAAGAGAGCGAGGCATGACTCGAGTTCATCTACTTTCAGCCATTATTGTCAGCACGATTCTATTTCCCTGGATTGCTATCGCTCCGAATTTGCCGGAGCTTCGGCCTGAGTGGTTTTTGCTCTTGGCTGGATTAGCGCTGCTGAGGGTTCGCCACTTGGCCGTTTCAAACACAGTGGTTTTGTTAGGTGTTGTGGTTATGGTGTCATATATGCTTTCCATTGCTTTTGCAGCTTTTTTACTTGACGACTCTGTTGTTCCTCGTGATTTTACTGAGTTACTGAAACCGGTTCTGTATAGTTTTTTATTCATTTTTATGGCATCAGGGAATTACCGATGGGATGAGTTTTTAAAAATAATGCGGGTTTTAATAGTGTCGCTGGTGATAGCATCCATAATAACAATTGTTCAGTTCTTTTCACCAGATTCGATAGCACCACTTTTTCTTTTGTATCGTCCAGATCCGGATGAGCTGGAAAATTACCGTGCTTTTAGAAGCTGGGGTACAATGCACAACCCTAATGATATGGGGTTCGTTGCAGCATTGGCCTTCGGTGTCATTCTATTTATGATGAAGTATAGGCTGTTTCCAAAGCCATTAAATTGGTTGTTTCTAGCTACCGGGTTTATCGCGGTATTTGCAACAGGATCGCGGACGGGGATGGTTGTGATGGCTGCAATACTTTGCTACTTCATACTCTTCGAGATGAAGAAAAATCTTAAGTCAATTCTGATTTTGGCTATCGTTGTTGTTTTAACCATTTGGATCTTTAATTCATTTTTTGTGTCTCATGATTTGTTTGCCAATACGGTGGCCCGGATTCTTTCTTTGGCGGCAATTGGTGAAGATAAAGGTGGTTGGGTGGCTCGTGTTAATGCCGCCAAACACGCGATGGATCTTGTCATGCAAAGCCCGATTGTGGGGCATGGTCCGAGTAAGGATCAGTTTATGGGTATGAGCAATGTGGATAATGAGTTTGTGCTCATTCTCTTTCGTTTCGGCTTAATTGGTTTGGTGTTTACAATGATTTTCATTTGGGCCATGGCCTCCCGAATGAAAAAGCCTGCCACATCAATCCATCGCACGATGAAAAATTTATCTTTTGCCCTTTTGGGTGTAGGCGCTCTGTTTGCATATACGGCGGGTATCTACGGCCAGTTCCGCATTATGTTTTTACTGATCATCATTTGGACGTTACCTGTCTATTTGATGTATATTGTTGATACTCGCGTCCTTACATCAACAAAGAAGATCTCCACAAAACCAATTCTGAATCAGGATATTTCCTAATGGAGGGTAGAAAGTTAAAAAACTCAGCAATAGCTGTTGTTGGTATAAATCGTTTTTTTTGCAGAGAACATAGAATTCGCAACGAAGTCGAAACATTCAGAGAGAAATATACCATTGATGGCTATGGCTCAGAATCTGTCAGCGGGATTGATGATTTCTTTTTTGTCAAGCGTCCACATGCTCTGCTTCGGCGTTTCGTGATTCTTGCTGGCGGGTTTTTGCCATGGTTTCGAATCCTTTTCGAAGGGCTATTTTATCGTAAATATGTAAAGCAGATTAAGAATAAAAAATACCGCTTCATTATTCCTCACCATATTGATGATGCGTTGGTTGCCATGGAATCAGGAACGCCGTTCATTTTTCATTCGCATGAATACTTGCCCAGACAGTTTGACGGTAGTCGTTTATTTAGGTTTACTGAAATCAAGTATCGTCATATTGTGCTCAAAAAAATATTGTCTCGTGCTGTGCTGACGATAGTAGAGGGAGGCAAGGTCGCGCGGAAATATTCCGAAACCTATGATATTCCTCTTGATCGCTTTATTGTGATGCCCAGTATGCCGAGATATCACGTTTTTAAGAGTGATCAGAATCAGAAAGTGAAAGGGGCGCGAATCAAACTGATACACCACGGGCTATTGGTTCCTGAGCGCGGTATAGATTTGCTGGTGGATATTGTGACGGCACTAGGTTCGAGTTATCACTTGACACTGATGGGGCCTGGCCCGCCGGGTTATCTAGATGAGTTGAAAACGCGTGTTTCTACCTTAAGTAATATTGAAGTTAGAGATCCAGTTCTTTATGATGAGATTGTAGAAACACTCAATGGGTACGATTTGGGGTTGGTTATTTTTGGTTCGCCGCATTATCACCATAAATACATGACTGTGCCTAATAAGTTCTGGGAATGTTTGCAGGCACGAGTACCGGTTTTAGTTAGCCCAGAGAGTGCGATGGTAGATCATGTTCGCGAGAGCGGCTGTGGTATCGTGGCCGATTCTGCTACCATTGATGGATATGTATCGGCAATTCGATCATTGTCTCGACAGAACATAGCCAAAATGAAGTCGCAGTGCGAGACGTTGGCATGGAGCCACAGTAGAAATTCGTGGTTGAATACGTATAGAGATCGTATAGAGAATGAAGTAGGCGCCTATTACGAAAGGCATAATCCCCAATAAATCATTTGATTTGTGTGGGGTCAGTTATATTTAGCAATCTTGGTGGATTGTTGGTATGACGTTCCTTTCTCACTGTACTTTTTATAAATACCTTAACGATAGTTTAGATTGATGACCAATAAATATTACAATGTGTGCACTCGCTGCGTGATGGACACTAGTGCCCCTGATATTATCTTTGATAAATACGGGGTGTGCAACTACTGCTCGGATTTTCTCTCTCAGTCAGCCCATATCCTACAACAAGATGCCGAGACTAAAGCGGGTAGACTCAGCGAGTTCGTCGATGTAGTGAAAGCTCACGGCAAAGGTAAGTCTTATGACTGCGTTGTGGGGGTCTCCGGCGGGGTGGATAGCTCTTGGGTTTTGGTGAAGGCGGTTGAGATGGGGCTTCGTCCACTGGCCGTGCACATGGACAATGGCTGGAACTCCGAATTAGCACAAAACAATATTGCAAACTTGGTTAATGGCCTAGGTGTTGATCTCTATACGCACGTGATTGATTGGGAAGAGTATCGTGCGTTGATGCAGGCGTTCTTTGATGCGGATGTGATAGATGTGGAAATCCTCTATGACAATGCGATGCTGGGGGTTAATTACCAGTTGGCGGCTCGCCATGGAATTAGACATATTCTCTTTGGAACCAATCTAGCGACCGAGGGGATTAAGATCCCTCCCGCGTGGGTATGGTTAAAAAATGATGCGCGGAATATTCGTGCCATCGCCAGGCGGAACGGTGTAAAGCTAAAAACATTTCCACTATTTAGCACGCTAGATTTAATTTGGAAAAAAACATTTAACCGGATTCGTAACGATTCAATTCTAAACCTTATTGAGTACCGCAAGAGTGCTGTACTTGAAGTTTTGGAACGTGGGCATGGTTACAAAAGGTATCCATACAAGCATTATGAATCGATATTTACACGGTTTTACCAAGGCTACATTCTGCCCAAAAAATTTGGAGTTGACAAACGACGAGTTCACCTCAGCACTTTGGTTGTAACGGAGCAGATGACGCGTGACGAGGCGCTTGGAGATTTAGAGGGTATCCCCTATGCAAGTCAAGAATCGATGGATTGTGATATCGATTATTTTCTCAAGAAAATGGGATGGAGCAAACAAGAGCTCCAAGCATATATAGAACGTCCTGAGGTGGCGCATAACGTATATTCCACAGAGAATAGGTTGTTTGAAATAGCGTCTGAGGCTCATTTACTGGTTAAGCGATTTAAAAACTCGTGACAGGATTGTTTTTTTATGATTAATGTCGAAATTATTAATTGCCCCTTCTGTCGTGAAAATAACGCTGAGCACTGGGCAGAAGAGTGTGGATGGAAAACTGTTCGTTGCAGGGACTGTGGGTATCTATATGTTAACCCGCGACCTAGTGTGCAGATTCGTAACGATGCCACTGAACTAGGTGTACATGCTAGTGGTGATGACCTCGATATTTCTGAGCGTCGCATAGGGAAAAAAGTTGATTTGTATCGCAAAGCTCTGCAGTCACTCTATGCGGATGTCTGGTTGGTCAATCAGCCGATAACGTGGCTTGATATTGGTGCTGGTTACGGCGAAATGGTGGAGGCCGTCAAGAGTTTAGCGCATCCAAACAGCCGAGTGCTGGGGCTTGAGCCCATGCAACCGAAAGTTACGGCGGCTAGAGCGCTTGGGATCGAGATGATCTCTGGTTATATTGATGAAAATACGCCAAAGTGTCGATTTGCTTCTGCAATTAATATCTTTTCCCATATTTATGATTTCGACGATTTCCTGCTAAAAGTGCGCTGCATCCTCGAAGATGGAGGGGAGCTATTGATCGAGACGGGTGATATGGGCAACGTCCAAGAAAGAGATCAGTTCCCAGGTGAGCTAGGCCTACCGGATCATGTCGCATTTGCCTCGGAGCGGCACATGACGGGGTTTTTGGAACGAAATGGCTTTGAAATTGTAGCCGTTCAGAGCTTAAGAGTAGATGGCTTATTATTTTCTGCAAAGGGCCTTGTCAAGAAGATCCTTGGCAGAAGCACAGTGCTGTCTCTCCCATTTTCAAGTCCCTACCGCTCTATTCGAATACGGGCTAGAAAACATCCAGATGTACGATCAGATCAAGAATGACATGTCGAATTTGGGATAAAAATCGGAAATGAGAATAGCTCACCTCTGTCTTTCTAACTGGTTTGTCGATGGGGTTGGTTACCAAGAAAATGAACTGGTGCGGCAACATATCGCCGACGGGCATGATGTCTTAGTTATTGCCTCAACAGAAACCCATTCGGATGAAGGAAAGCTGACCTACACCAACCCTGCAGATTACATCGGTGTGGAAGGCGCGCGGGTTATTCGTATTACGTATCGTAAATTCATGCCTGAAGTAGTGATGCGTAAACTGCGCATGCATATTGGCTTGAGGGATTTACTGAATACGTTTCGACCTGAGGTGATCTTGTTTCATGGTACTTGTGGGTGGGAGCTATTAACAACTGCCTCCTATGTTAAAGCAAATCCAAGCGTATCATTATATGTTGACAGTCACGAAGATCGATATAATAGCGCCCGAAATTGGCTGAGCAGGGAGTTGCTTCACCGACAATATTATGGTCGCATCCTACGTTTTGTGCTGCCAAGAATCAAAAAAGTGTTATGCTATTCCCCAGAAAGTATAGATTTCGTAGAGTCAACCTACTTCATTCATCGGAAAAAACTGGAGTTATATCCGTTAGGTGGAAGACCTATTCCAGATGATGAGTATGCGTCACGGCGTGACGCTACCCGTGCTACACGTGGGATTGCAGATGATCAAGTCCTGATTGTACAAGCGGGTAAGCAGACGTCTCGTAAGAAAATTCTAGACAGTCTTACTGCTATTTCTTCGAATGAAAATAATAAACTGCGTTTTTTAGTCGCGGGGAACATTGATAGTAGCATTTTAGATGAAGTTACTACGGGTATTAACAGTGATGATAGAATCCATTTCCTCGGCTGGAAGTCTTTCGATGAGCTGACAGATCTCCTTTGTGCTGCGGATATTTACCTTCAACCGGGGACACAATCCGTAACCATGCAGCATAGTTTGTGTTGCCGCTGTACAGTCATTTTGGATGACGTGCCAAGCCATCAAATGTATGTAAAACAAAATGGATGGCTAATTGGACGGGATGGCACATTGTCTGAAATTATTAGCAATATTAAGAATGTTGATCTCGACGTTATGAAACTCGCGTCGTTCAGATTTGCACAAGAGCATCTCGATTATGCATTATTGGCCAAAAGAATATTCCGTGAAGAGTGATGAGCATTAAAAGACCCTATCAAATTTGTAGCAAGACAGTGATGGATACATCTGACTCCCGAATTACGTTTGATGAAAACGGAATTTGTGATCACGCCATCGATTTTCATCAGAATGTGCTTCCCCGGTGGCGCACCGATGAGAGTGGGGCTAGTGAGTTACAACGAATCGTTGATCAAATCAAGAAAGATGGTCGTAAACGAGACTTCGATTGCATCCTTGGATTGAGTGGTGGCGTAGATAGCTCCTATATGCTCCACCTGGCCGTCAAAGAGTTTGGTTTGCGGCCGTTGGTATTCCATGTGGATGGTGGATGGAATTCAGAATTGGCGGTACATAACATCCATGTGCTGGTCGATAAACTGGGGCTGGATTTATACACTGACGTGATTGACTGGGAGGAAATGCGCGATTTTCAGTTGGCTTGGGTCAAGTCTGGTGTGCCCCACATTGACATTCCTCAAGACCATGCCTTTATTGCCACCCTTTACAAGTTTGCCGATAAATACAATGTGAAGTACATTCTAAATGGCGGCAATATTTCTACCGAGTGTGTACGTAATCCCATGGAGTTTTTCTATTACGGCACGGACATGATGCACATTCGTGACATTATTCGTCGCTTTAGCACGGTGAAGATGCAGAGTTACCCTTTTAGCTCGATCTATCGGCACAAGATCTATCTGCGCTGGATTCGCGGGGTGACCGTTGTGCGCCCGTTGAATTACCGCCCCTACATCAAGGTGGATGCAGTTCGTTTGTTGGAGCAGGAGTACGGTTGGAAGCCTTATCCCCAAAAGCACTTTGAATCATGTTTCACTAAGTTTTTTGAGGGGTATTGGTTGCCAGAACGTTTTGGTTTTGACACCCGGCGCGTACAGTTTTCTAGCCTGATCTTGACGGATCAAATGTCCAGGGACGAGGCGTTGCAGCGACTTGAGAGGCCCACTTGTGATCCTGCGACTATTGATCAAGAGTTTGAATATATCGCGACTAAGCTGCGCATCAGTACGGATGAATTAAATCATTATTTCACCATGCCGAAAAAATTCTATTGGAACTACCGCAACCAGGAGCGTTTCTTTAACGTGGGCGCGCGCGTCCTAAAAGCAATAGGGTTGGAGACTTCAATAAAGCGATGATTGCCTTGGTTGATTATGGGTTGGGCAATATCCAGGCCTTCATGCATATCTACAAACGTCTGAATCTGCCTTGTATAAGAGCGACTACAGTTGAGGAGTTGCATGCGGCTGACAAGATCATTCTGCCGGGTGTGGGAGCGTTTGACTGGGCAATGCAACGGCTTCAGGCATCTGGTATGCGAGAAACGCTTGATTACTTGGTGCTGGAAAAAAATGTGCCTGTGTTGGGGGTTTGTGTGGGTATGCAAATGATGGCCCAGCGCAGTCAAGAAGGCGAGATGGATGGTCTGGGTTGGATTCCCGGCGAGGTGAAGCGCTTTGACGAGGCACTGTTCAAAGCCAAGACACACTTGCCGCACATGGGCTGGAATGATGTCCGGCCTGAAGACCACCCCTTGTTTAAAGACTTGACATGCCCCCAGTTTTACTTCCTGCACTCCTATTACTTTTCACCAAATGCTCAACAGCAGATGTTGGCTAGGACTGATTATGGCGAACGATTCGCCTCTGCTGTTTACAATCAGCATATCTTTGGTGTGCAGTTCCATCCTGAAAAAAGCCACCACTGGGGTGTTCAGTTGTTAAAGAATTTTGCCGAGTTATAGCGATGTTACGACCAAGAATCATTCCCTGTCTGTTGGTTCACAAAGGTGGTTTGGTGAAAACCACACGCTTCGCTGAGTCGAAATATGTGGGCGACCCCCTCAACGCTGTCCGCATCTTTAATGAGAAACAAGTTGATGAGCTGATTGTTGCGGACATAGACGCGACTGTTCTGGGGAGAGAGCCAGATTACACGATGATTGCCAATTTAGCTTCTGAATGTCGGATGCCACTGTGTTATGCCGGTGGCGTGAAGACAGTTGAGCAAATTGATCGCATTATTGCCCTCGGGGTGGAAAAAGTGGCGCTTGGGTATGCGGCCGTGCAAACGCCCTCTTTGATCACCGATGCGGCTCACCGTGTAGGCAGACAGAGCATTGTTGTGGTGATGGATGTGAAAAAATCTGGTTTGCTAAGGCGCAACGAGGTGTTTACCCATAACGGCAAGCGCGCGACTGGCTTGAATCCCGCTGAATTTGCCCGCAGGGTTGAAGAGCTGGGTGCAGGCGAGATTCTGGTGAATTCCATTGATCAAGATGGGGCTATGAAGGGTTATGACTATGCCTTGATTGATCAAGTGCGGGACGCCGTGAGTTTGCCGATCTCAGCCTTGGGGGGGGCGGGAACGATGGGAGATCTTCGCGACCTTGTACAGCGTTACGGGGTGATTGGGGCCGGGGCGGGTAGTCTGTTTGTGTTCAAAGGCAAGTACCGTGCGGTGTTAATCCAATATCCTAATCCGACAGAGAAAGATGCGTTGTTTTCGGACTTGGTCTGATCCCACCTTTTTCCGTCGAATACATTCTTTATAAGCATTACGAGGTTGATTTGAAACAGATTCTTCAATCATTGAAAAACGGTGTTACGGAAGTGGCCGAAGTTCCGGTTCCTAGTGTGAGCAGTGGCCAGCTGTTGATTGAGACTTCCCATACGTTGGTGTCTGCTGGAACCGAACGCATGCTTGTTGAGTTTGGAAAAGCGAACGTGATCGAAAAGGCACGGCAGCAGCCTGACAAGGTGCGCATGGTACTCAACAAGATTA
>QIKG01000255.1 GCA_003232965.1 Oceanospirillales bacterium | reverse complement strand
CCTTATTTGTTCAATGGTTTATGGTGAATTCATTATAACAAATTGTTTGGGATTTCAGGCCTTTTTATTGATAGTTAACGGGACACTAGTGAACTATAGTCAAAAATAGATTGTATTGAATACTTTAATTTACAGGCCTTTGGCTTGCGGTTTTGCTGGCAATCCGGGAAATTAGAAGTTGTGCGGTTTTATTGGCGCGGGTTTACATCAGTGCTTAAGTTATTCTTCGCTAAATGCGACGGCGCTGTCTTCTGAATTCACATCGAGTAATTTTTCGACGCTTTGTTTGGCATTTTCTAATAACTGCTGACAGTGTCGGGTTAACTTAACACCCTGTTGAAACTGAGCCAGCGATTCATCCAGACTTAAATCACCGGATTCCATTTGCAGTACCAGTTTTTCAAGTTGCTCAAGGCTGGTTTCAAAGTCTTTTGCCGAATTGTCGTTTTTGCTGGTCATTTTTTAAGATTCTTGTATTGGTTTTGAGAGCTTGAGTATAGCATTTCGCAATGCGGCCCACTGATTGTTGGCAGGTTCCCAAGTGAGGATACTTCCTGATTGCTTTAGTTGTTGTTGGAAGTTTTCATCCAGCCATAAATCTCCGACTGCTAGCAGTTTGTTTCCCTGATACAGTAGCGGAATACTACTACGCAACCAGGGCGGAATGCCGGATTCCTGAAAAAGTTTTTTCAGTGAGTGTGACCCCCCGCGAGTAGCTAGGTTAATGCTTTCTCCGCCTGTACGGCTTGAAATTGAGTAGTTATCGAAGTTGAACTCTAGCGGTTTATTAACGCACAAGCTGCCATGCCAGTCGCTTTGCTGGGGCCAATCAGTTGACTTAATACCGGGCTTATGGCTTGGCTTTTCTGCATCGAGGTAAAGGTACTGGCGGTGACTGGCCATGCGGTGGCCTTGCCAACGGAGTTCGCAGCGGCTGTCATTGCTGGTGCTGGCGAGCTGTTGTAGGAAGCTGTTGAGTTTCTTCGAGCCCGGTGTTTGACGGCCTTGCTGACGGATCCAGCTACGCAAAATCAATCGCTGACGACGAACAGGAAGTTGTAATAGTGGCGTAAGTAACAGCCTGTGTAGTAGGCGGTCTAGCGCGGATATCTGCAGGCGTTGAATATCCATTTGTGCGAGCTCGGCCAGATTTTCCATGGCATCATTACAATGCTCAGCTGATTGGTTAAGGCTTGATACAGCCTGTGGCCATGTCTCGGTTAACACAGGCAATACTTTATGCCGCAGGAAGTTGCGCCGTACAGAGAGATCCTGGTTTGAAGGATCTTCGTTCCAGCGGTATCCCTGGGCGGTCACATACTCGAGCAATTGTTCTCGTCTTGCCCCCAGTAACGGACGGCCAATCCAGCCCTTGCTCCAGGTTCGAATGGGGTGAATGGCAGCTAGGCCTTCCACGCCACTGCCGCGTAGCAGATGTAATAGCAGGGTTTCGCTCTGGTCATCTGCATGTTGGCCGGTAAGTAGCAAGTCGCCGTTTTTGGCGATACTTTCAAATGCGGTGTAACGCGCCTCGCGAGCGCGGGCTTCCAGGCCTTTGCGGCACTCATCGCTGACTTCCGCCTGTAGCAGCTGAAAAGGCATATCCAGTTGTTGGCAGAGATTCCGGCAATGCTCAGCCCAATGCCCGGCCTCAGGCTGGATTCCGTGATTCACATGCACCACCAGCATGGGGGGGATACTCAGCCGCTCTTGTATTTCCCGGGCAGCAAGCACCAGTGCGGTTGAGTCTAAGCCACCACTAAAGGCAAGTAATACGCGTTGAAAATGCTGTTGATCAGTCAGCCCAGCTTGTTTGTCGATGATCCAGCTGTATAAGTGCTCCGCAGTAAAGGGGGCGGCTTTAGCCACTGTAACTGCCGTAACTAAGCAGCCGTTGATAGCGTGCATCCAATAGTACAGAGCGAGTTAAGAGGGTGAGTTCTTGTAGTTGGGACTCGATTACATCGGCAACATTTTCAGCCGCCTGCTGTGGATTACGGTGCGCGCCACCTTCAGGTTCCGGAATAATCTGGTCAACCAGTCCCAGTGCTTTCACTCTGGTGGAAGTTATTCCGAGTGCTTCAGCGGCGGTTTCTGCATATTTTGCATCTTTCCAGAGGATTGATGCGCAGCCTTCCGGCGAAATAACCGAGTAGGTAGAATATTCCAACATATTAACCCGGTCGCCAACCCCAATCGCCAGTGCGCCACCGGAGCCACCTTCGCCGATGACAGTGCAAATTATCGGTATCGGCAGGGTTGCCATAACCGCAAGATTACGGGCAATGGCTTCCGATTGGCCGCGTTCTTCGGCACCAATGCCGGGGTAGGCACCAGGGGTGTCAATAAAAGTCAGTATCGGCAAGCTGAAACGGGCAGCCATTTCCATTAAGCGCTGAGCTTTGCGATAGCCTTCAGGGCGAGCCATACCAAAATTCCGACGAACCTTTTCGCGAGTTGAACGGCCTTTTTGTTGTCCCAGAATCATTACCGGCTGGCCGCGAAAATTACCCAATCCGCCAACCATGGCGTGGTCGTCGGCAAAGGCACGGTCACCGTGCAGTTCCTGGAAGTCATCAATAATGTGTTCGATATAGTCCAGTGTATAAGGTCGCTGCGGGTGCCGGGAAAGTTGGGTCATTTGCCAAGGCGTTAGATTTTTAAAAATTCCCGCCATTTTTTGCTGCATTTTTATCTTCAGCCGCTGAATTTCTTTTTCTAGATCAACGGCATTGTCGCTGCCCACATGGCGCAGCTCCTCGATTTTAGCTTCGAGCTCTGCAATGGGCTGTTCAAATTCCAGGAAATTCGGATTCATAAAAAT
This sequence comes from Oceanospirillales bacterium, assembly GCA_003232965.1. Taxonomy (GTDB): domain Bacteria; phylum Pseudomonadota; class Gammaproteobacteria; order Xanthomonadales; family SZUA-36; genus SZUA-51. Next base: position 14,116 of record QIKG01000255.1, on the reverse strand, counting down.
ACCAATGATTTATTGTTTGCCAAGTATAACGCCACTCTCAATCGCAATCAGCCTTTTTTCCAGGAATATAAAGAGAATATAATCAGCACCCCAATCCCCTGATAGAGCTAGTCGGGAATTGCAGCGGAATATTACGAACCTGCCAATGCGCTATTGCCCAGTCCCATAGCTTGTCCAGATCACTGATTTCTAAAGGTGGTTGTTGCCCGAGCAGTTGCAATGCTAGGCGGATTGCAGCCTGTGGTTGCAGCCGATTTAAGGGATCATCATTATCGCGCTTACTCAGCTTGCGCCCGTTCTTGTCTGTTAGCAGGGGGATGTGTAAATAGTCGGGTTGGGGCAGGCCAAGGCACTCCTGCAGGTAAAGTTGCCGCGGGGTCGAGTCCTGTAGGTCACAGCCGCGTACAACTTCGGTAATACCCATGGCTGCATCATCCACAACTACCGCCAGCTGATAGGCTGGCAAATCATCGGCCCGCCAGATAATAAAATCACCGATATTTTCGGCTAGCGCGTACTCCCGGGTTGTCTGCAGCAGATCAATAACCGTTAGTTGCCGGGTGGCAACCTTTAACCTCACAGCACAGGCATCAAGCTGTAATTTGCGACAGTTGCCGGGATACACGGGGGCATTTTTTAATTGCTTGCGGGAACAGCTACAGCGGAAGGCCTTAGCAGATACCAGTAGGTGTGTAACCGCCTGCCGGTAGGCGGCTGTATTGTTACTCTGGTAGCTGACAGCTTCATCCGCCTGTAGACCAAGTGTTTGCAGATCTTTAACAATACCAGCGGCACTGCCATGGATTTCACGCGGGGGATCGATATCTTCGATTCGTATCAACCATTGGCCATTATGCCGGCGCGCTTGAAGATAGGATGCCACTGCGCTCAGCAGGGAGCCTAAATGTAAATCACCGGTGGGTGAGGGGGCAAAGCGCCCACGATAAGGTGTGTGCATACAGTCGCGGGCGGGTTGTTGAATTATTGAGCGGCGACCCGGGTTTTTTGTTTCAGGTAGTCACCCTGTACCAACTCTATTCCGGTGGACCAAATGGTTGAAAGCTCGGTAGCGCTAGCGACTTCACCGGCGATGACCTGTGTATTATTTGCTTTGGCATGGCTTACAATCACTTGGATCTGATCACTAATTTTCGGATTGCTGCCCAGTTGCCGGGTAATTTCAGCATCCAGTTTGATAAATGTTACCGGCAGGTGTTTTAATGCGGACATCACACTTTGCTCACCGTTAAAATGAGAGATGCTGAGCGGGCAATCTAGCCCGTTAAGTGCCTGCATTAAGCGTTGGACTGGTTTTAAGTTCCGCGCCACATCGGCACCCGATACCTGCAGTACCAGTCGCGATGAGTCTGCACCTGTTGATTCAAATTGCTGGCGTAACCAGCCGGGGAAGTTTACATCTTCTACCGAACTGCGACTGAGGCTGTAGAAGTAGGTGCTGACTTCAGTTGCCGATTCAGGATGGGCAATCATGTCAAGAATTTGCGGCAAGATGGCGCGATCGATATCCGCAGCCAGTTGGTGATCTTCAGCCTTGGGCATATAGACGCTGGGGTCGATTTCTTCCTTATCTTCTTTCAGATAAGTGAAAGCCTCGATATATAAATCCTGATCCGAGTCGGCGACATCAACAATTGCTTGCTGAATAATTAGTAGGTTTTCATGTGAATGGTTGATGGCATAGCGTAAGCGTTCACCCCAATGCTCTTCGTCATCAGTTCCATCAACCGCAGTTAGCTTCGGCCGATAGCGGCTGACACGGTCGCCGCCGTCTGCGTGTGCAGCGTTGAGTGCAGCAGTGCTTTGTTGTAATAATTCATCAGCATTTACCTGCATACTGCCAATATAGGCGAGTCCGATGCTACAGGTAGCCGTAATGCTGTGGTTGCCGAGATCGAAAACACTGTCTCGGCAGCGTTGCAGGATTTTTTGCGTGGTGGCTTCTATTTCCTGTTTGTTTTCTGCTTGAACTAGGCAGGCAAACACGGAATCCTGGTAACGTGAACTGACAGTGGATGGTTCGCATTCATCGGTCAAAATTCCGGCCATTTCACGCATCAGGTGATCTGTGCCGCGCGCGCCCAGCTCCCGGGCGATGGTATCAATTTGGTCAGCTTCTATAAGCAGGACACTATAAACCTGGTTTTCTTGCTTGCCATTACCTACATTTTCCAGCGCTTCTAGGAAGCTTGCGCGGTTAGCAAGGCCGGTGAGGCCATCATGGTTGCGTAGGTGTTCGAGTTCGGCCAGCACTTCCGGATCCGATTGGCGTTCATGGATCCACAGCTGGATACAGTGTTCGCCTTTGAAACGCGCGGGCAAAAACTCAAGGTCTATCTGGCGCTGATCATGGTTACTGATCGCCTTGACCTCGTGGTCGGGTAGTTCGCCTTTGTGAATCAGCTTGAGTAGCTTACGAAAATCGCCTTCTTCTTCATCCAGCCTGAGTAGTCCGAGGACTGACTCGCCCTCCAGGTCATCAAAGCTGCCGAAACCAAACAGTTCCAAATATGCCGGGTTGGCATAGATATGAAAGCCTTCGTGTACATAGGCAACCGGGTCACGCGAGCTTTCTAATAATAATTTATACCGGTCCTCGATATCTGCCAGCACTTTCTGGTGCTGCTGTAGTTCACTGGATGCCTGCCGGTTTTTAAGTTCTCGCTTGAGGACTGCGGTGGTCATTTCGGGGTTATTAATATCCAGAAATCCTGTGAAACCGGCATCAAATGCCTGCTTCATAAATTCTACTTCGCTTGTGGATCGGCGAATAAAGCAACTGGCATTAGGGTGCTTCTGGCAGAATATTTTAACCGCTGATAGACTCAGGTCGCTGTCATCAGGGTTTTGAATAATGATGATGTCGGGTGATTTGTCGCTTCCGATAGCATCAAGGTCGTACTGGGTGGATGCATATAATACACGCACAGAAATACCGGAATTTTTAAGCAGTAAGTTGATTTCTCCTGCCGCTTCCGGTGATTGATCGATTATCAGTACTCTATAGCTTGCCATTGTTGCAAGTCCTTTTACATCAATTTACCCTAATATTGACAGTGTAATAGCTTCTAGTCATTATTTCAATTCATTCGCTAACTTTATGATAAATAAGTTTATCTTTTTCCTCTAAATTGCTTTAACAAAGTTTTCCTCAAATCGGTGTTTTGCTTGATTTACCGGCCTCTTCACGCACCAGTTTAGGCACCAGGTATCCCGGTAGGCTGGCCTGCAGCTCAGCCACTAACTTAGTGGCCTCATGATCACTGCATATAAAGTGGCCGGCTGAAACTACCCGATCCATCTGGTGCAGGTAATAAGGCAATATATTATTCGCGAATAATAATTCTGACAGTTGCTTTAATGTGTGTGCATTGTTATTCACGCCAGCCAGAAGCACGCTTTGATTCAGTTGTTGCTGGATCAGCGGCTTGAGTCTGAAAACTGCCTCAGTTGCCGCTTCACTGATTTCATTCGGATGATTAATATGATGCACCAACACCAGCCTGAAAGGCAGATTTTTCAGCCAATCACAAAGAGCTGCATTGATGCGTTCCGGCAGGCAGCTTGCCATCCGGCTGTGAATTCTCAGGGTGGTTATTTGTGGCAATGCGGATAATTGTTGCGTGATTTCATGCAGCTGTGCGGTAGGCAGCATTAGCGGGTCACCACCGCTGAGAATAATTTCACTGACATCGGGGTGTTGTTGGATATATTCCAGAGTGCGTTGCCAGTCCAAGCGATGGCTGTTGGTACTGGAATACGGAAAATGCCGGCGAAAACAGTAGCGGCAATGAATAGCACAGGCACCCGTGGTAATAATCAGCGCTCGGGAGTGGTATTTGTGCAGCAATGCCGTGCTGCTTTGGCTGGCAAGGTCGCCCACGGGGTCTTTTAATAAATCTTTACCGGGTAGACTTTCCAGAGCTTGTGGAAATATTTGCAGGAACAGGGGATCCTTCGGGTTGCCTTTTTCAATCTGCTGGACAAATGCCGGTGGTGCTAATAGCGGAAACTGCCTTTGCCCGGCGCCGATACCATTCAGCAGCTGCGGGTCAAGTTGTAGCTGTTCCAGTAGTTCTGAAGGTTTTCTCATGGCCTGTTTAAGCACTTGCCGCCAATGCTGATCAACACGATATAATTGCCGTTTGCCAGTGCTTGAAAGGGTCATAGAGATCTCAGGGTAGTGGTATCATATGGACAAAATAGGCAGCCACCGCAGCGCCTGCCCTAATAACAACATCTTAAACTATTTTTTTGGAGATACACATGGCCACTTACTCAACTAACGAATTCCGCAGCGGGCTGAAAATCTTATTGGATGGAGACCCGTATAATATCGTCGAAAACGAATTTGTAAAGCCGGGAAAAGGCCAGGCTTTCAGCCGGGTAAAAGTACGCAACCTGAAAAGCGGCAGAGTCATTGAACGCACATTTAAGTCAGGTGAGTCGGTGGAAGTTGCCGATATTTTCGAAACCAATATGCAATACCTCTACACTGATGGTGAATTTTGGTATTTTATGGATCCAGAATCTTATGAGCAATATCCCGCTGATAATGTTGCCGTCGGGGATGCCGTCAAGTGGTTGAAAGATGAAGATACCTGCACTGTGATGTTGTATAACGGTGCGCCTTTATCGATTGAAGCACCGAATTTTGTTGAGCTCAAAATCACTCAGACTGACCCCGGCGTTCGTGGTGATACTTCTGGCGGTGGCGGCAAGCCTGCCACCTTAGAAACCGGTGCTGTGGTACGCGTGCCCCTGTTTGTGCAGGAGGGCGAGGTGATAAAAGTTGATACCCGCACCGGTGAATATGCATCCCGGGTTAAAGATAAATAATATGACTCCCAAACTATCGCAGTTGCAGCCGGACTACCTTATCGCGCCCCGTTGGTTGGTGCCTGTAGTGCCACACGCCCAGGTTCTTGAAAACCACCTGGTGGCGGTTACTGGTGATACTATTTTAGCCATTGTTGACCAGCAACAAGCTGATGAATTATGGCCGGATATTAAAAGGGTAGTGCTGGCAGAGCATGTATTGCTGCCCGGCCTGATTAACACCCATTGTCACTCGGCAATGACTTTATTTAGAGGTTTTGCTGACGATTTGCCACTGCACGATTGGCTGTACGACAACATCTGGCCTGCAGAGCAGCGTTGGGTCGGCCCTGATTTTGTGCGTGATGGCACCGAGCTTGCGGTAGTAGAAATGCTGCGTTCTGGCACCACCTGTTTCAGCGACAATTACTTTTTTCCGGATGTAGCTGCAGCTGTCGCTGTAAAGGCTGGCATGCGGGTAACGGTTGGTTTGCTGGTGATTGACCTGCCAACTGCCTGGGCAGCTGATGCGGATGAATATTTCCGCCGGGGTATAGAAGTCCATCAAAATTTTCTTTCCGAACCCTTGGTGCGTACGGCGTTTGCCCCACATGCACCGTATTCTGTTAGTGATATCCAGCTTGAACGGATTGCTCTGCTGGCCGATGAAATGGATATTCCTATTCATATGCATTTGCATGAATCGCCTTGGGAAATTGAAGATTCTATGGAAAAATATGGCATTCGACCCATGGCCCGTTTGGAAAAAATTGGTATGCTCAACCCCCGTTTGATGGCTGTGCACATGACCCAGGTAAGTGATCATGAAATCGAATTGTTAGCCCAGCGTGGTGTACATGTTCTGCATTGTCCGGAATCCAATCTCAAGCTCGCCAGTGGGTTTTGTCCGGTGCATAAACTTCAGACTGCCGGAGTAAATATCACCATTGCCACCGATGGTGCAGCCAGCAATAACGATCTGGATCTTTTAGGTGAAGCCCAAACCGCCTCGTTTCTGGCCAAGGGTCTATCCGCTAATCCACGCGCGCTGCCGGTGGCTGATGCACTTGAGATGGTCACCATTAATGCCGCCAAAGCCTTGGGTATGGAAGCTGAAATTGGTTCGATTGAAGTGGGTAAGCAAGCGGATTTTTGTGCGCTTGATTTTAGTGCCCCGGAAAGTCATCCGGTGCACGATGTGCTTTCTCAAATAATTTATGCCAGTCATCGCCAGCAAGTCAGTGATGTCTGGGTCGCTGGTGAACGCCTGTTAGAGCAGGGCAAGCTTACGCGCATGGATATGGCGGATATTATTAGCCGCGCCGATCAATGGGGAGAGCGATTACAACGGCATCGCAAGGAACACCAACAGTTAGCGTAACCGCTGATGCGGGAATCAGGATTATGAATACAGCAAAAACTCAAAAAGACAATTTCCAGGCTAATGTTGACCCGGAAGAAAAGCGCAAATTTGAAGCCCAGGCGAATGGTTGGTGGGATCCGGATGGGGATTTTCGCCCCTTGCATGATCTCAACCCCGCGCGGCTGAACTATATCGCAGAAATTCACCCCCTGAAAGCCGCCAAAACCTTGGATGTCGGCTGTGGTGGTGGCATATTATCCGAAGCCATGGCCAGAGACGGTGCGAATGTCACAGCCATTGATATCGCTGAAAAATCGCTGAAAATTGCCAGACTACACAGTTTGGAGTCCGGTGTTGAAGTAGATTATCGTTGTATAACTGTTGAAGAACTCGCGCAAAATGAAGCGGGTGCTTATGAACTGGTTACCTGCCTGGAAATGCTTGAGCATGTACCGGATCCGTCTTCTATAATCGCTTCTGTAGCAACGCTGTTAGCGCCTGGTGGGGATTGTTTTTTCAGCACCATTAACCGAACGCCGAAGGCTTTTTTTATGGCAATCGTTGCTGCCGAACATGTACTGCGCTTGCTGCCCCGTGGCACTCATCAGTACGACCGTTTTATTCGACCATCAGAATTATCCGCATGGATTCGAGAGGCAGGCATGGAAGTTAAGGATATTCGCGGCCTGCATTACAACCCGTTACAGCGGACGGTTAAAACCGGTGGCTCGGTCGGGGTTAATTACCTGATTCATGCGCATAAACCCGCTTGATGCCAGCAAATAGTATAAATAAGTGATTAAAGCGGTTTTATTTGATCTCGATGGTACCTTGCTGGATACCGCCCGTGACCTGGTAGCAGCACTCAATCATGTGCGTGCGGGTGAGGGCATGTTGCCGCTTGAAGTGGCACCCCTAGCCTTTGCTGTCAGTCGCGGTGCTGCAGGTTTGATCGAAGCTGGAATGCCAGTAGCTGATGACGACCTAACAGCCAGTCGAAAACAGCAGTTGCTCGATTATTACAGTGAAAACCCATACACCGATACCATTCCGTTCTCCGGAATTGAAGCTATGCTAGCAGCGCTTGATACAAGTGCAATGCCCTGGGGTGTTGTCACCAATAAACACTCTAGGTTCTCCCAATTAGTGATGCAGGCATCCGGATTAGCCCGCCGTTCAGCTTGTCTGGTTTGCGGAGATACGCTGGCACGGGCCAAACCCTGGCCGGATCAATTATTGCTGGCCTGTGAAAGATTAAAAATTAAACCTGAAAATACAATTTATATCGGTGACGACCAACGCGATATGCAGGCCGCAGAAGCTGCGGGAATGTCAGGTTATCATGTCAGTTGGGGTTACGGGCCTGCTGCCAGTGACGCTGTTATTTTGCAGTCACCAGCAGAGATTATCGATTTATTACAGTGACGAAAATAATTCAACATAGTGGTGGCTGTCATTGCGGAAAAATACGCTTTAGGGTCACAGCAGCGGCCGCGATTAAAGCGGTTAAATGTAACTGTTCTATTTGTAGTCAAAGCGGGTTTTTACACCTGATAGTCAGCGCTGAGAATTTTGAGCTGTTGAGCGGTAAAAATTCACTTACAAACTACCAATTTAATAGCAAAACCGCCCATCACTTTTTTTGTAAACATTGCGGGATCAAATCTTTTTATATCCCGCGTTCCCACCCCTCCGGCTACAGTATCAATATAAATTGCCTGGACTCCGAAACCATTCATTCGGTCAGCATCGAAGACTTTGACGGTGAGAACTGGGAAGACTCGGTCAGTTCACTGATTTCCTGAAGATTTCGTCATGCCGGTCTTGTGCCGGTACTTCATCCAGAATAACGCCTCAATCTTTACCATCATCGGAAATATACTGTGGCCCTTTACCAGCAGACTTCTCATACACGCCTTTACTCACTTTGCGGTATTGGGTAAAACCCTTTTCTGCAAGATTTTTAGGCTTCAGCGAACTCATGCCAGCGTGTAAATTAGGCGCGGTAATCACCTGCTTACAAGGCGCAGCGCAGTGTGGACAAGTACTAAGCCTGGGTTCAGTGAGTTTTTCGAGTTTTTCAAAGCCGGCACTACAGAAATCGCAACGGGTATCCCCGTTGGGCTGATAGACATAAATTGGCATACCAGGGAACCTCAAATGGTTTGATTTGAAAATAATCAGTGGAATACGGGTATTTTAGCATTGACGCAGGCTATATAATGGCCAATCTTCTCAATCATCAATGTAAGCAACGGAATATCATGGCAACAACAAAAAATATACTAATTACCGGTGCCGCCGGTGGCCTGGGTAGTGAACTGGCATTGCAGCTTGGGCGTATGAGTAAATCAGATGAGCTGGAATTGATCTTGTTGGATAACAACGAAAGTGGCTTAGACCAACTAGCAGACCGAATTCAGGCTGAGTGCAATTATGAACCGTTGATTTATCCTCTGGATCTGGAAACATCCAGTATCGATCAATATACACAAATGGCAGAGGCATTAGAAACACAGTTGGGAAAGTTGGATATTCTTATTCACACAGCCGCGCGATTTACAGCACTTGCGCCTATGGCCCATACGGATCCGTTGGAATGGCTGCGTAGCATACAAACCAATCTCAATGGACCTTGGCTACTGAGTAAAACTTGTCTGCCCCTTCTCAAGCAGGCGGGTAATGCCCGACTGGTTTTTTTGTTGGAAGATATGCAAACTATGCAGGAAGCCAACTGGGGTAGTTACGGGGTGAGCAAATCAGCCTTGCTTGCACTGATCGAACAACTCAAAACCGAGTTAGATCACGATGGTATCAGGGTTAATGGTATTAACCCCGGTCCTATGCGGACCAGTTTACGGGCAAAAGCCTGGATGCCCAGTGCGAGTGATCCTGCCCGAGAAGTGGATATAGTTGCTAAAGGAATTATTGAGTGGATGTTTTCTGAAAGCAATCAACATGGTTTAGATTCTGGCTCGATAATCTAAGATTAAATTTCTAAATTAACCAATACCGGAACACCAAGTGGCCGTTCTCAAGCGACTAGTCGCTAAAGGTATTGCTGCCCCAATCGCAATCATCACACTCCGGGCTCATGCCGCGGCTGTCTAAAACAGTTTTAATGAACTTAAACCAAACAGGATTGGGTTCCCATATTTTATCAAGGTCATCTTTGGCAGTTTTCATTGGAACTTGTTTATATATCACCCGGTAGAGAAAGCTAAAGGTGGAAGCGCGTAAATTAATTTGACAATGGAGCAGAGTCTTTGTCCCGGGGTTTGCCTTCATCACCGCAGCAAACATGTTGAAATCATTCAAAGTTGGTTTTTCAAAGTCAACCGGAATATGTATAAAGTCCATATTTAAGGATTTTACAATTCGATCTTCTTTTGCTAGTGATGTGGACTGGTCGCTAAAGGCTAAGTAAATGATTCTTTTGAACTTTTTTTCAGACAGTAATGACAGCTGTTGTTTATTTGGCTGACCAGCACTGGAAAATATCGGCGAATATTCTAGGTAATTATCAATATCTTTCAACTGACCAGCTACTGCGGCAGATGAGAAGAATATACTGGTTAGTATAAGTAACACAGCGAGCTCTAACTTATTAAATTGCATTTTCAGATCCTGCAGAAGTGTGGCAGTTGATGTTTTCACGGGCAAGTATAGACATTTTTATCTCTGTACCCCAGCGATACTCGCCAATAACCCCCATTTTGCGGATAACCCGATGGCAGGGAATTAAAAGCGAAATTGGATTCCGTCCCACAGCCGTACCGATAGCCCGCGCAGCTCTGGGATTACCGGTGGCAGTAGCTAGGTCGCCGTATGTCACATTCGCATTGTCTGGGATTTTAAGCAGCGCCTGCCAGACTTTTAATTGAAATGGACTGCCCGCGAGCCACACCGGCAGCGGTTGATCGCTAGACCGGGTGAAAATTCGTTCTCCCCATAATTGGGCCTGCTCAGGCTTCTCCACCAGGGCAGCCAATGGCCACTGTTGCTGCAGTTCAGCAATGGCGTATTGTTTTCCTCTAATAGAAGAAAATCCTAGGAAAGCCAGGCCCCGCTCAGTCCAGGCTAATAAACAGCTACCGAAAGGTGAGGTATAAAAACCCCATTGAATACTCAGGTGTTTCCCGGCATTGCGCGCCTGTCCTGGAGTGAGTGCGTCAGTATAAATTAGCAAATCATGCAGTCGACTGCTACCGGATAAGCCACTATCAATAGCGGCATCAAATACAGTGGCACCGGTTTTCAGTCGTTCTACCGCAGCATCACGGGTGAGGTGGCGAAGGAACTGCTTTGGACTAACGCCGGCCCATGCCTGAAAAACTCGCTGCAAATAGGCCGGACTCAACTGCAGTTGTGTCGCTAGTTCTTCCAATGACGGCTGCTCAAGTTGCCTATCTTTGAGGTAATGCAGTGCCTTAGTTACCGTTTGATAATGTCTCCGAGGTGTTTCGCTGTTACTATTATTCATTATGCTATTTTGCGTGATAACGGCAGTATAGACCACCCGTTTCTTGCGCTTATGATTATTGGAGAGTTCACATGTCCGAAGACCTGTTTGAAAAAATTATTGCCCGTGAAATACCTGCAGACATTGTATATGAAACCGAAACTGTACTGGCTTTCAGGGACATCAACCCGCAGGCACCGACTCATATCTTGATTATTCCCAAGCAAAAAATTCGTACAATCAATGACATTGCTGATCACCAGGCAGGTTTGATTGGTGAGTTATATTTAGCCGCAAGGGATATTGCTAAACAAGTAGGGTTTGCAGATGAGGGCTACAGAGTCGTGATGAATTGTGGTGAATCTGCTGGCCAGACCGTGTGGCATGTACATTTACATTTACTTGCTGGTAGGGCGCTTACATGGCCGCCTGGGTAATGGTCTTATTAACACCTAAATCACCGCAAGTGCTCGCACTCACTCAGCACAAGCTCTTGATCCGTATAGCAAATGAAACTTTTCGGCGAGGATCCCACTCAATTTATCATTCACTCTACAAATCAATATCTCGCCTAAGAGCGCCTACTGTTGGTGCACTGCCTAAGCACGATCACTTACAGGATCTAGGTAACAGGTCAAGTGATAGGCCGTATTTGGTTTTCTTTATGCGAAGCGGTTAACTCTAGTCATTCAGAAGTGGTTTTTGTCGTGCTTCTTCCAACAGCCAGTCTCGAAATACATTTGCCAGCTTATTGTCGGTGCCTACCGGCGTAACAATGTAGTATGCCATTTGGTCTTGCAGGCTGGATTCGAAAGGCTTAATCAAACGCCCCGACTTGAGATCTTTCTGGATAAGTGATGTGTGACCCAGTGCTAGTCCCATTCCGTGTGCTGCAGCCTCAAGCATCATGCTCGAATGACTAAAACTTAAACCCCGCTGGGCATCAACTCCAGTAACCCTGGCTGCCTTCAGCCATTGCATCCAGTCCTCACGAGCATAATCATCGTGCAACAGAGTGAATTGCGCCAGATTTTCTGCTTTGCAGGGGAACTTCGATTTTTCACATAAGTCAGGGCTGCAAACGGGGAAAATATCATCCCGTAATAGCAGTGTGGAGTTGGTATCTGGCCATTCCCCGCCACCATAGCGAATGGCTAAATCTACCCCGTCACGATCAAAATCAATGGCCCATTCTGATGCCGCAATTCGAATATCCATATCCGTATGGGCCTGTTGGAAATTCGGCAATTTTGGAATCAGCCAGCGCTCAGCGAAAGAGGTGAGGGTGCTGACAACCAACTCAACATTACGGTTACGCCGGGTCACCCTTTCGGTGGCTGCGGCTAATTCTTTCAGTGCCACATTCACATCTTGTAAATAAACTTTTCCTTGTTCAGTAAGTGTTAGGCTGCGACTGCCACGAATAAATAGCGGTATTTCGAGAAATTCTTCTAACTGTTTGACTTGCAGACTAACGGCTGCCTGAGTTACATACAGGTCTTCGGCTGCCCGGGTGAAGCTTAAATGTTTGGCAGAGGCTACAAATGCACGCAATGCACGCAGTGGAGGAATCTTTCTATAATTCATTTAATGTACCCCAAGTTTATTAAAAAATGGGCAATCTACACCCACAATTTTAATAGTTACTCATTCAGGAAGGTGTAATTGTGCGGTAATCTCCACAAATACCACCTTGATATTGAATAACTTGGAACCCCAAAACGCTTCACCTTGAAGGAGTTAGAGGCTCCTTTGTTACTAGCTAAATCCTGCAAGTGCTCGCACTCACTCAGCACAAGCTCTTGATCGGATCCCACTCAATTTATCATTCACTCTACAAATCAATATCTCGCCTAAGAGCGCCTACTGTTGGTGCACTGCCTAAGCACGATCACCTGCAGAATCTAGGTACTATATGTATCGTCTCTTTTGTAAAATCTATTATGGCATAAATAAATCTAGGGCAAACGACAAGAAATCATCAATTGTTTTAGTTATTATTAATATATAAGATACGCCACATCAGATAGGCTCTGAGTGAATGAAATGCTCGGAATCTACACCAAATACCATCAGTCGTTAAGGATGAAGCAAGAGCCCCCCTTCTTCTTCATCTGGCGGTTGGTATAAGTTCGGCCCCTTGGGCCAACTTTACTTGTTAGCTTGCTAACAAGCGCCCGGAACAGGTTTCCCCTCTTTTTCCTGTTCCGGGCATTTTGCCTACAAGGATGTAGGTATATCGCGGTTGCATGGATGCAAAAGAGCGATATAGGAAAACAAGAAAGCCAACAAACAAATACAAAAGCCAAATTTCACTCAAGGTATGTCGCGGTTGCATGGATGCAAGAGAGCGATATAGGAAAACTCGAAAGCCAATAAATTGATACAAAAGCCAAATTTCACTCAAGGTATATCGCGGTTGCAAGGATGCAAGAGAGCGATATAGGAAAACTCGAAAGCCAATAAATTGATACAAAAGCCAAATTTCACTCAAGGTACATCGCGGTTGCAAGGATGCAAGAGAGCGATGCCTAGAGGAAACTCCAAAACCCAAAAAATAAACATCGTAGTCAAACCCCACTCAAGGCAGATCGCGGTTGCAAGGATGCAAGAGAGCGATGCCTAGACGAAACTCCAAAACTGGATCATCCGACTATATACTATTGCGATCTAAGTATGGGTGCTGAAAGAGATGAGTTCTTAGGTGTTGTCTGCTGGAATTCAACTCTGTGGGATCGCTACGCACATCCCTGTGCTCTCGCGATCTGTGTACGAGGTTACAAGGGTTTAGTTCTTAGGTGTTGCCTACTGTAATTTAACGCTGTGGGATCGCTTCGCACATCCTTGTGCTCTCGCGATCTGTGTACATCCATGTACAAAAAAAAGAAAACCACCTGTGGGGTCACACGGGTGGTTTTACAGAGCGGCATCCAATCCTTGGGTGCCTAGCGAAACTAGTGTTGCTTAGTTTCCAGAGTTGAGACTTGAGTTAATCGGTTGAAGACCCTGGTTGCAGGCTCCTGCGCTGATAGAAGGCTGGGCGACCTCAATATATTCAACCGCTGAGAAATTGCCGGTTTCATAGATTGTGGCCTGAGTGGATTGACAGCCTAGGTTGATTTCAATCATAAAGCCGAATTGGGCGACTGCATTTACACCGGTTCCATCACCATCAACAGCGATACCAGTTCCATCACCATCAACAGCGATACCGGTTCCATCACCATCTACAGCGATACCGGTTCCATCACCACCTACAGCAATACCGGTGCCGTCACCATCAACAGCGATACCAGTTCCATCACCATCAACAGCAATACCAGTTCCATCACCATCTACTTGCTTGCCGGTTCCATCACCACCTACAGCGATACCGGTTCCATCACCATCAACAGCGATACCGGTTCCATCACCATCAACAGCGATACCGGTTCCATCACCATCAACAGCGATAC
>QIKG01000157.1 GCA_003232965.1 Oceanospirillales bacterium | reverse complement strand
ATGCTGTCAGCCTGCCAGCCGCCTGCACAAACCCCGACGGTTGCATTTGTGGTTGAAGATGCCTGGGTGCGGGCAATGCCTCCGGGGCAGAAGATGACAGCGGCCTATGGCGTGTTTAGAAATTCCGGGTCAGTTTCGCTTCGTATTAGTGAGTTCAGTAGCCCACAGTACGCTTCGGTTAGCTTGCACGAAACTATTGTCGATAGTAGTGGTATGAATAAAATGCAGGACATTCAGGCAATGGTAATATTGCCGGGCGAGGTGCTTGAATTAGCGCCGGGCGGTAAGCATTTTATGTTGATGGGGAAGTACAGCGATCAGGCTGAAGAAAAAACAGATAACGTGAGTATAGTTTTTTCTCTGGAGGAGCCGCGGAGTATTAAATTTAGGTTGAAATGATTTCTTAATCTAGGGTTTTTCCTCTAGGGTTTTTCTTCTAGGGCCGACATCATCGAAACAATATTTTTTTGTGCTGCGGCAAAAGAAAAATGTCTTTCCACATTTTTCAGACCATTTTCCGACAGCTTGTTCCACAAAGCCTCATCCTGATAAAGTCGCACAACTTCTGCAGCGAATGTCTCGGCATCATCTGCGACCAGCACCTCCCGGCCATTTTCTGCATGCATGCCTTCCACCGCTATATTGGAGGCTACTACCGGTTGACCAAAGCTCATGCTCATATTGACTTTGCCTTTTACCCCGGCACCATAACGCAAAGGTGCGAGCGCAATACGGCAATTATCCAGCCAAGGTTCTAACTCTTCAACAAACCCTCTAAATATAAGCCCGTCACCGGAGAGTTCCTGTACTACCTTTGGTGCCTTGCTGCCCAACAGGAAGCAGTTCACACCGGGTAATTGCTTATGGATTAATGGCCAGATATCTTTAGCCAGCCAAATAGCAGAATCAACATTCGGTGGGTGTTGGTAACCGCCAATAAAAAAAATATTTTGCCGCTCGCTAAAGGATTTACGGCAACCGTGTATGGGGTGGATATTAGAAACCACATCTACCCGGGCTTGTGGTGCATCATTAGCGAGAATGGATTGCTCGAAGGGACTGACAACCAGGGTTGTGTCAGCCTGATTAATAATCTTTAGTTCAGCACGGCGGCTACGGGCGGCTGCCCGGTGCAGTGCCGGGTCTTGCTCCAGCTCCGCCTGGCGTTGTTCACGCAGGTAATGCAGGTCAACGGTATCAAAAATAAACTTAGCCTGGGGCATGTATTCTTTTATGAAGTTAAGATAATTTTCAGCGACATAGTGTCGAGATACGATGACCGTATCAAATGTCTTGCCCCTCTGACTAAAAAATTCCGGCAGACTTTTGATCCATTCTCCGTACAAAACCTCGACTCCGAGGCTTTGTAGTGTCTGACTGTATTTACCGTCCCACTGACGATTATCCGGAAAGAACGAGACTTGATAGCCGAGGTCGCGGTATATTCGCATCAAATTAATAATTCGCACACTGCCTGAATCTTGATCAGGCTGGGGTGTGCAGGCATCGATCAGTAGAAGTTTTTTCTGGCGGTAGTGCTCGGCGGCGGCGCGAACTGTTGAGCTGTCATCAGGGTCAGTGATGGGGGCTGGCTGTAATTTTAGCTGGTCTGCCCACCGCTGCTGGAATTTTTTATGATTGACCAGTTGGTATTTTTTCATGCCCTGATTAAGATCGGTACCGGCGCTGATGCCTTCAAAATGAATCACGGTTGAGCGCGGTTGCACCAACACTTGATAGCCGGCTTTGCGGCACTTGAATGCCAGGTCGGTATCTTCGTAATAGGCCGGTGCGTAGTGATCGTCAAAGCCCCCAAATTCTGCAAATAAACTGGCGGGGATCATTAGTGCTGCACCGGAAACATAGTCAACTTCTCGGGCAAACTGATAGCGGGGGTCATCCGCATTGCCATTACGCCCGTAATTCCAGCCACTGGCATCGCTAAATATAATCCCCCCGGATTCCTGCAGACTGCCATCGGGATATACCAGTCGAGAACCGACAATACCCGCTTTGGGAAACTCTGTGTAAGTAGTCACCAGCCTGTCCAGCCAGTAATCGGTTACTTCGGTATCATTATTTAAAAACAGCAGGTATTTTCCACGGGCGTGTTCGGCACCGTGGCTACAACTACCGATGAAACCTAGGTTTTCGGTATTTCTTAGGGCAGTGATTCCATTGCAAGATTGCAATAGCTCCGAGGTTTTATCGGTAGAGCAATCATCAACCAGAATGATTTCAAAAAGCGTTTGGTTAGTGGCTTTTTGCAGTGATAACAGACAGGCCTGAGTATAAGCATACTGGTTATATAAGGGAATGATGATGGATACTTCGGGCTGTTCTTCCCGACTAAAAGTTAGTGAGTGAATGGCTGGCTTATTATCGATTTCTGAGGTGATTTTCAAACCTGTGGCAGTGCCAATTTCAGTCGGGGTATCCGGTTGAGCTGCCGTTTCTTTATGGTGCTGCACCCTTTGAAAAGTCCCCGAAAGCCCACGAATTGCTAGGCTTTGACGCAATCTCTTGAAAATATACGGCCACCGGGTCGGATTGTAGATTTGTATATCGACTAAATTACGCCCCAGACGGCTGGCCGCCCGTAGGGGTTTGGTTAATTTCCAAGAACGACTGCCTAAAACCTGTGACAGTGTCTCTGCCTTTTGTTTGTGCAAATCTTCCCAGTTGTGAGCGCGCTCCTGCCAACTCTCCAGTGCTGTTTGCCGATTACTGATTTCAGTTTGGGCCCAGTCAGTACGCTCAACCAGTTCCTGACTGATGCGCGTGATTTCAGCGTGTGCAGAATCTGTGCGCTCAATTAACTCCTCGTTGATGCGCGTGATTTCAGCCTGTGCAGAATCTGTGCGCTCAATTAACTCCTCGTTGATGCGCGTGATTTCAGTGCTTGTCTGTTGCTGTAAATGATCATATTCGCGGATTTTATTGCTCAGTGATTTGTTGCTCAGATCAAGCTCAGCATTGATTCCATCAGCCCAGTTGGCACGCTTACGTAGTTCGGTTTTGCTGAGTTTTTCCTGTTCTTTCAGTGTCTGAATGGATTCCATCAGGCGGTTGGTATTCATCGCCTGAAAATCATTTTGCAGTTCCGCCACAGAAATCTGCGTAGAAGGGGAGCGAGCCTCTAGTTGTCGTGCGTTTACCAAAAACGGGCGGTAGCTTTCCAACATTTCCTCAAGTGTAGTTGCTGATTGCTGGCGGAGTTTTTCGGCTACTGCTGTGAGTAAATCCCGCTTCTCGGCGAGTGTAGTTATTCGGCTGATTAGGCTCTCTGCATCTGCTTGAATTAGCCAGCCGTTTTCACCTTTATTTAGCCTTTCTTTGAAAGCCCCAATATCGGTCGCAATCAGTGGGACTCCTAGAGCGGTCATTTCTGAAAAGGTATAACTCCAGGTTTCCGGTACGCTAGATAATAACAAGGCTGCATCGGGTGCAATCTTGGCGACTTCTGTTGCAAGTTCATCTTTTTGGTATTGGTAAATGACATGCACACCGGAAATGCCAAAAAAGTCTTCACCATCTTTGCCGCTGCCTAATAAGTAGATGTCTGCAATGCGGCTGAGCTGTGGCAAGGCATCGAGAAGTAGCTGTTTACCTTTGCCAGGATGAATTCGGCCAGGCACCAACAGGCGTAACTTCCCGGTCCTGTTGGTCATCGCTAGTGGTGCTAGCAGTCGGGTATCGATACCATGCGCTATTTGTTGAACTTCCCCCGAACCATCCTCGTCGAGTAGTTTTAGCAAATCGACAGCCGCCTGACTGGGGGCAATCCTCAGTACTTGTGATTTGCTCAGCAAGGCCAGATAGCTTTCCCGCAATTTGATCCAGTAAGCCAAGCTGTGTTTTCCAGGTAATGTGACGCCGCGCTTATCATTCAGGCTATCCCAGGCCCGGGCAAAATCAAACTGATCATTGGCATCGGTAAAAAGATACGGGTTCTCGGTTAAAAATGGCCAGAGTGGGTAAAAATCGTGAATTACCTGAAGGCAAGGAGTGACAGTGCTGAGTGCGTCGAGGGAGTGCCCAATCAAGGATGATATTATCAGCTGATCAACCTGAAAGGCATTAATAATCTGCTCAAGTATTTGCGCATACTGCGGGTGCTCAATCGCACTGGCTTCAATTGCAGGCTGCAGGCACCAGCTATTAATTTCCTGTCTGCCGTTTTCGGTGCACAGGTAGAGCGCTAAATTTTCTTCAAGAATGTCATTGCTTGCCCGAGCTTCGAGGATAAAGTGGTGGTGGTCATTATCCGTCTGGCAGAAATCTTCAATCCAGCGATCGATTCCACCACCCCAGTTGTGACTGAGGTGCAGTAATACTGGTTTTTCATCAAGTCCGGCTAATGGTAAGGCTAATGGCAAGCTTGAGCCGCTGTAATCTTTCCATCTGCTGAGGCGCTGCCTGATTTGCCCGAGTATCGCCAATGGTTGAGCCGGGGCGGTTGTTTTAGACTCAGTGAACAAGTTTGCACAAACTGCAATTTGTTGATCTTCCAGGTTAAGGATATCGGCTGCCGTGTTTACATTCGCGTCATATTTAATCAGGCTGGCCTGGGCCTCTGGCACAATCCACGCCAAGTCTTTAGGCCAATTCTGATCTACAAACCAGCCATCTGCCAACAAATACACCATGGCATCAGTCTGCTGCCCCGCTTGTTGATCTTGTGGTAGTGGATTGAGACGGGGATCATGGCAGCCCAGGCTGGTAATTACGCTATTGTCCTCAGTAGCCTCGGTCACCATCTGGATGCGTTGCAGCCAGTATTCTGGTAGTTCGATGTCTTCCCTTATTAGCAGGATGGAGGGTTGCCTATATTGTTGGTTATATTGTTGGCTATGATATTGACTATGCTTTTGATAGATTTCATTCAGGTAACTAGCCAGATGATCAGCACTGATATCGAGCCTTATACTGCCCTTAATTTTTGCTTGGCAGCCCTTTAGTACATACATTTGTTCAAGCAAAGGTTCATCTCGCTGCAACCAGGCTTGCCGGCCTGCTGCGCCCGGCAGCAGGCAAACAATGAATGGATTGAGTGATGGAAAAAGTGATGTAGGAAGTTGTGAACGGCTCATGGTTGAGAATTATAACAATTATCGTGTGCTACGGGCACCTCAGAAGGCTGTTGTGTTGGTAGTTAAGAAAGTCAGATTATCGCCACAATTCAAGCATGAAAGCCAGCCTGTACTGACAAAAATCAGATAAAATGGTGGGATGCTAGCAAGCTCCGGATACCTTAAGCTTTCCTCCCCCTTAGTAGCGCTGAATACCCAGCGGCTAATGCAGTAGTTTATGAGCCGCAAGAAAACTAAAAAAAAGCGCTCTAAAAAAACGGCAAAACGACGCTTGTCGAAAAAATCAGCTGTGGCTAAGCACAGCCGCTGGAAGCTGCTCTGGCGATTCAGCCTGCTTGTTTTTGGTTTTGGTCTGGGTATGTTGTTGCCTTGGGCGTTGATTTTGAACCACACAGTTAAAGAGGGCTTCGAGGGTTTGACCTGGGAGCGCCCAAGCCGGGTTTATGCACGACCTTTAAGCCTGTATTCCGGTTTGCAGATATCAGCGCAAGACCTGGAAACAGAACTGCGTGCGGCGGCCTACCGTAAAAGCGCCAATCCAACAATTCCCGGAAGCTACTCACAGCAGGGTAACCGCTTCCGTATTATTAGTCGGGCATTTGAATTTGCCGATGGCAAGCAAGCCTCGCAGCTAATTGAGTTGCAACTGCAAGCCGGGGTGGTTAGCAAAATTCAGGATGTGGATAATAAAGCCTTATCTTTGGTGCGTTTAGACCCGGCGGAAATTGCCTCGATTTACCCATTAGATAAACAGGATCGTGAATTGGTTCCCCTGGAAGATGCACCACATTTGCTGGTTGCAGGTATCCAGGCGGTTGAGGATCGCCGCTTCAATCAGCACCGTGGTGTTGACCCAAAAGCAATAGCCCGGGCGCTGTGGGTGGATATTCGCGAGGGCAGAATTGAGCAAGGTGGCTCCACACTGACCCAGCAACTGGTAAAAAACCTGTTTCTGGATTCAAGCCAAACCATTATTCGTAAGTTGAATGAAGCAATTATGGCCGTGTTGATGGAACTGCATTTCAGCAAAAGCGAAATCTTAGAGGCCTATATTAATCAGGTCTACCTGGGGCAATCGGGGG
Source organism: Oceanospirillales bacterium (assembly GCA_003232965.1). GTDB lineage: Bacteria > Pseudomonadota > Gammaproteobacteria > Xanthomonadales > SZUA-36 > SZUA-51. The sequence continues at coordinate 10,165 of QIKG01000157.1, read as the reverse complement.
CGTATGCGATTCATGGCTTTGCCCGTGCCTCTAGGTTCTACTTCGATCAGCCCTTGCAACAGTTGAATACTGAGCAAATTGCGTTGTTGATTGGCATGGTCAAGGGAGCATCCTGGTATAACCCCCGGCGTAACCCTAAGCGTGCCCTAAAACGGCGTGATCTGGTATTGCAGGTGTTTGCTGATACCGGGTTAATTGATAAACCCGGCCTACATGCAGCACTGCAACGCCCACTGGGCGTAAGTAAACAAGCGAATGGCTTAAAAATAGCGGCCTCCGGATTCATTGACTTGGTAAAACGCCAACTGCGCGAGCGCTATGCAGAAAGCGATCTGCGGCGTGAGGGCCTAACAATCCTCACCACACTAGAGCCGGTAACCCAGTTAGCGGCTGAAAAAGCGGTAGCTGAAGGTCTGGACGACTTAGCTGCGCGTGGATTGCCAAAGCAGTTACAAGCGGCAATGATTATCAGTGATGTGCAAAACGGGGAAATTCATGCCTTGGTGGGAGACCGGGTTGCGGGTAGTCGTGGTTTCAACCGCGCACTTGATGCCCGTCGCCAAATTGGTTCTATTATGAAACCGCTGGTTTATTTATTGGCATTGGAGCACCCTGAGCAATTCAACCTGCTCAGCAAGCTTGAAGATACTGCGGTCGATATCCGCCTTGCTAACGGTGACCATTGGGTGCCGAAAAATTACACAAATAAAACCCATGGAACAGTCAGCTTGCTTGATGCTCTGGTGCATTCATGGAATTTGGCCAGTGTAGACTTGGGGATGAAATTCGGACCCACTCATATCCTCCAGTCACTGCAACGCTATGGCCTGAGTGTTGAGGCTCTAGCGGTGCCATCGCTAATCCTTGGGGCGCTTGAGTTGACCCCGTTTGAAGTGAGTCGAATCTATCAGTCGCTGGCATCGGGTGGTTACAGCGTGCCTCTCAGAGCGGTTACAGCGATAGTAGCCGAAGACGGTGCGTTGGAAGAATCTTTTCGCTTGACCATGACCCCATTACAAAATCGCCAGGCTGTTGCGGTATTAAATTATGCACTCACTCGGGTGGTGGCAGAAGGTACCGCAAAGGCCTTGCCGGCTTTAATGGGTCGGCCGGTTATTATTGCCGGTAAAACCGGCACCAGTAACGACCGTAAAGACAGTTGGTTTGTTGGCTACAATAATCAACGCCTTGGGGTGGTATGGGTGGGTAGGGATGATAACCAACCTGCCCGGGTTACCGGTTCGAGTGCGGCGTTGCGTTTATGGGCTAAAGCGTTCCGCGGTTTATCTATGTCCGACTGGCGCGCGGACTACCCCCGCGGGGTCGAATTACACTGGGTAGAAGCAGCGAGCTTCAGTCTTTCCGATGCCAACTGCCCAAATGCCGTAGCCATACCCTTTATCAATACATATCTTCCAGAAAATAAATCAGAATGCCTACAAGCGAAATCAGGTCAGGGTGGTAAACTTTGGAACTGGTTTGACCGAAAAACCAAAATCCAGGAAAATTAATTAGGGAAATTAAATATTATGCGCTTCATTATTATCTCGCTGTTTTTGCTGCTCTTCCTTAGCGCCTGTGCCAGCACCGGCCCTGCGCCAAGTAACAGAACTGCACCACCGGTATTGACCGAGGTTGAGACCAAAGTTAGGCAACCGGCCAGTGAAGAAAGCGCCGGTATCCAGGTGCAGCCGCTACAAAATCCGGCGGTACGACAATTATTGGCATCGGCTAGTGCCAGCGAATCAGCGGGTCAGTTAGAACAAGCGGCTCAAATGCTGGAGCGGGGTCTGCGGATTGAACCCCGTGACCCGGAATTACTCCAGCGCATGGCGGAAATTCGCTTGCAACAGGAAGCCTGGCAACAGGCAATTAGTTTCGCTACCCGTTCTTTCGATATGGGCGCGCAAGCAGGTGAGTTATGTGCACGAAACTGGCGCACCATGGCATTGGCCAACGAGTACCTAAAAGACCCACAAGCGGCAGCCGCTGCACGCACTCATTTAGATGACTGCATGCGCCAACGGCCACAGAAATATTGATGTAAAAATAATATGAGTAAAGTGGATGAACAACAAAGCAGTGCCTGGCTGCTAGGCGAGCAAGGGCCGTTTGCAGACAGCCTGCCGGGGTTTCAGCCACGCGCACCCCAGCTGGAATTTGCCGCTCGGGTTGAAGCCGCGATTGCAGACGGACACAATCTGGTTGCTGAAGCCGGTACCGGTACGGGCAAAACCTTGGCCTATCTGGTGCCCGCATTAGCTGCAGGCGTGCGCACAATTATTTCAACCGGCACTCGTACGCTCCAAGATCAACTGTTTTTTCGTGATTTACCGCTGGTACGCGCATCACTGGCAATAGATGTTGAAATTGCCTTATTGAAAGGTCGTTCAAATTATCTTTGCTTGTATCGCATGCAGCAAACCCGTAGCGATGGTCGTCTGGAAAGTCGCGAAATGTATACCGAGCTTGAGTCGATACATCAATGGGGGCAGGCATCTGAGGATGGTGACCTTTCCATCAGCAACTTGCTCGCAGATGACTCCCGCCTGTGGCCGCATATCAGTTCCACAGTAGATAACTGCCTAGGAATTGAGTGTCCGGATTACGATAATTGTTTCGTTGTAAACGCACGCAAAAAAGCCCAGGATGCCGATATTGTAGTGGTGAATCATCATTTGTTATTTGCTGATATGGCGGTTAAACAAAGCGGCTTTGGTGAGGTGCTGCCCTCGGCAGAGTTAATGGTACTGGATGAAGCCCACTTGGTGCCTTCAATTGCCACCCGCTTTTTTTCTAAAGGATTTTCCTCTCGCCAGGTGCGTGATTTACACAAGGATGTGCTGGCTGAAGCTGGTCTAGTAAAGGGCGGGGTAGCAGCTATCCGTTCAGCGGTTGAGGCTGGACAGATTGCTTGGCGTAAAACCCAGGCGGGCTTTTTACCCAGTATGCCATTACGCGGCAGCTGGGAAAAGTTATGTGAAGATGGCCTGCTGATGGAAGACCTTGCAGATCTTGCCGCTGCGGTTGAAGAACTGCGTGACGCACTTAAACCGCTGGAAGCCACCAGCACTGGATTAGAAAGCTGTTATCAACGCGCCAGTGAATTGTGTCAGCGTTGGAATGAGATTTCCGACCGCAACCGCCATGATCAAGTGTCGTGGTATGAGCGCCATCAGCAAAGTTTCAGTTTGCACTCCACACCGCTAGATATCGCCGGGCCGTTCAGCGAGTATCGCGACAGCATGGATGCCACCTGGGTATTTACTTCGGCCACCTTAACGGTAAAAGACCGTTTTGATCATTTTCTACGGGAAACCGGGCTTGAAGATGCGCAAGCCTTCATTGCCGAAGGCGGTTTTGATTACCGTAAAAATTCGATTTTGTATTCGCCCCCGGGCCTGCCGAACCCGAATACACCCGACTATACCGAAAAGTTAATGACCAGCATCTGGCCGGTGGTGGAAGCCAATGGCGGGCGTGCATTTTTGCTGTTTTCCTCGCACCGTGCCTTGCGCTTGGCAGCAGACTGGCTTGAAGATCATTGCCAATTGCCACTGTTTGTTCAGGGTAGGGAATCACGCACCCGCCTATTGGAGAGTTTTCGTGAATCCGGTAATGGTGTGCTTTTAGGCGCCGCCAGTTTTTGGGAAGGTGTGGATGTTATTGGCCCGGCATTATCATTGGTGATGATTGATAAACTACCTTTTGCCCCGCCGGATGATCCGATCCTTGAAGCCCGTGCAAGCGTGATTCGGGAGCAGGGCGATAACCCGTTTTTCAAAATGCAGCTGCCACAGGCGGTAATTTCACTCAAACAGGGCGCAGGCCGGCTGATTCGTGATGTTAATGATAAAGGGGTGCTTATTCTGGGTGATCCGCGCTTACTGGAAAAAAGTTACGGAAAAATCTTTCTGGAATCCTTGCCAAGAATGTCGCGTACCCGTACCTTGGAAAAAGTGCTGGGCTTTATTGCCCATATCAAAACACAAGAACCGAATATCGATGAAAGTAAAATCGTGGAGAATATTGAATGAAATTATTGGCTATCGATACTTCATCTGCAGCCTTGAGTATCGCCGCCTGTGCCGATGGAAACATCGCCGAGCGCTTGGAAACATCGCCGCGGCAACACGCCGAAAAAATCCTTCAGTTCATTGATGCGGTACTGGCAGAGCTCAATATTGAGTTAACAGAGCTGGATGCCATAGCCTATGGTTACGGGCCCGGTAGTTTTACTTCTTTGCGTATCGGTTTGGGAGTGGTTCAGGGGCTGGCGTTGGGAGCCGGTCTACGGGTTATCCCGATATCGTCTTTATTAACCGTGGCACAAGCTGCTACGCCTGCAGAGCAGAAATATAGCTTGGTGTGTATGGATGCTCGCATGGGTGAGGTTTATACAGCGGCGTGTGAACGCAATGCAGCAGGATTGATGCAATTGGCCTCAACAGAAAAAGTCTGCCCGCCAGCCGCGGTAACCATACCCACTAACGATGACTGGATCGCCCTTGGTAATGGTTTTTCTGAATACCAGGAGCAGTTTGCTGATATTCATCGGCTGATCAGCGACTGTTGGCCGCTGGCAACGGCTATGTTAGCACTAGCCAAGCCGCAGCTTGAAGCAGGCAATACCCTCGACCCGGCAGAAGTCCTACCCCAATATGTTCGCAACAAAGTAGCCAAAACCATAAAAGAACGCCAGTAAATCCCCACCCCACCAAAACCCGCAACAACCCAACCCGTAGGGTGGGCATTTATGCCCACGCGTAAAACCCCAAGCCACTAAAACCCATTTCCGGGATATTTAACCATCTTCCGCGTGGGCATAAATGCCCACCCTACCAAAACCCGCAACGACCCAACGCGTAAAACTCCAAGCTGCCCCGATCCTGCTCTCAGTGTATTGATAAGCATAAAACCCCACTCCAATGTGGCAACCATGCGTGAATAAATTTGGTATGATTGTACGCTGGGAATGAAACAGGGACATATGTGCTCAATATCAGCACTCCAAACATGGCTGATTTCGATATAGAAACTGTACTAAGCGCTATTGCTGCCGGTGAGCCTGCAGCTGAAACTTCGCTGGTACGGCAGTACTCCCGTGGTTTATTGTTAATGCTGACTCAGCGCTGCGGCGATGTCGAGTTGGCGGCAGACATTCACCAGGATACGTTCATGGTGGTATTAACGCGCTTGCGCAAACAACCACTAGATAATCCTAAGCAGGTTAAAGCCTTCATCCATACCACCGCTGTAAATTTATTTATCAATCATTACCGTAAAGAAAAGCGCCGAAATACCTGGGGTGATGACGATGCTGTTGATGCCGCCGTAGATCCTATGCCGGATCAAGTTACACGCCTAGAAAAAAAGGATACCGCCGAACTGGTACATACCGTTATTAATGAGCTCCCCGGTAATCGTGATCGAAAAATCCTATGGCTGTATTTCATCGATGAATTAGAAAAACCGGGCATCTGTGCTCAACTGGATTTATCTACTGAACATTTCGATCGAGTGCTTTACCGTGCCAAGCAGCGCTTACGCCAAAAACTTGAGTTTCAGATGAGAGATTTTCGCTAATGGTGACAGTCTATGAGTAGGAACCTTAAAGATGATGATGGTGCTGCTATGAAAGCAATCGTTTATAACAATGAATATAGCCTTGAGATGGCTCTGGCTGATGTCGATGCCTATGTGCGCGGCAAGCTGGAATCAAGCAAACACAACAGTTTTGAGCTGTTTTTGCTGAATCACCCGCAACTACAGGATGAAGTGGAAACTGCCCTAGTCGCAAGAGTGGGGCTGATGGCATTAGGTAAGCAACAAGTTCTTTCAGGTATAGAATCTGATGGTACCGGCTCTAAGCAACCGTCTTTTATACAACGCTGGTTCGGAAATATTCAGCCCATACCCGCATTCGCTACCGCAGCAATCCTGGTGCTAACCATCACTGTTGGCAGTGTGATGTTTAAACCCGAGGCAAGCCCTCTGTTAGCGCAATTACAAACGCCTTCGGGTCAATACCAGACGGTAACCCTACCCAATGTGCGTGCCGGGCTGAGTGGTGATTTTCAGCCGCTGGCGATACTGGATAAAAACAGCAGCGGCGGTTGGATGATGCTTGAACTGGAACTAAGTTATCCAGAGTTTGATCGTTATAATATTGAAATAATTTCCTGGTCTGATAAAAACCAGCTGGTGGCACTAAACAGCCTTCAGCCCGATGCTAAAGACAACCTAGTCTTTGCGCTGCATACCAGTGAACTGCCCATAGGTGATTATGTCGCCCGAGTAGTTTATGATAGCGGCACTAAAGTGGAGTTAATCGCCAACTATGCATTTAGTGTCGAGGCTGGTAAGGGAAATAGTAGCTAAGCAAAATAGACTCCTTCAGGTATATCCTGAGGCTCCAAGTTATCAGAATTATTTAACCACAAAAAATACAATTACAAGTTTTCATAAGGTAAGTTCCAAGCTTAGACCAGGCCATTTATTTCGGTCTGGTTTTTTTCTGTTTGCTATTTTCCTCTCGCTTTTCTCGCCATTGCAGGCGCAAGAGCGCGCAACAATTACCCTGGATATATCCGCAGAGCAAAGCCTGGATATAGACTGGGATCACAGTAAAAACTATCGCCTGCAGTTACCCGATAATCTTAGCGGAAACTGGTTGCTCAGCCTCGAACAGCGTGGGGTGGATGTTACCCCTGTATTAATCAGCTCTGCGGATAAAGAGATTATCTCAACAGATGCCCCCATTCTGGCGGTGGGTACCGATCGGCTGGTTTTCAATGCAACTACTCTAAATGGTTCCACTGTTGAATTGCCCTTAAAAACACAGGTCATTTCGCCCGGCGGCCTCAGAGTTAAATTACAGGCAGTGGCGGATACCGGTCTCTATGCTTTTCTGCGGCAGGTGATGGTCGCAACGGCTGTTTTACAGAACAAAAACACCATCCTTCCGCAAGATGTAGATTGCCAGACCAGTGTTGAAGGTTTTGCTAAGGACCCTGGTATGGCTAGCCAATGCTTTAAGGCGGCAGCTGAACAATATAAACCAGAGTACAAAAAAATCATCAGCGCAGAAGAACTGGATTATTTTCTGGCTGATAGTGTCCGTAGGCAAGGCTTTTTTAATGATGCTCAACGACTGTATTTACCGCTGATTCGTCAACAAACTGATGTTCGTATACAGGCATTGGCATTGCACGGTCTCGCCTGGTCAGTTTGGCAAAGCGGTGAACGGAGCATAGCAAAAACCTTTGCGGCTCAGGCGATACCCGCCTATAACAAGTGGCAACATCAAGACGCGACAAATCGAGGGGTAATTTACCAAACTCTGTCAGTACGCAATATCGCTTGTCTCATCCTACATGACCAGGAACTACTGGATCAAGCTGAGGCATGTTATCTGGCATTAGAACCTGATGTGCACAACGCCTCTGATTACACCACCGAGGCGACTTTAATTGGTAATCTTGGCGGCCTGTATTACCGACGGGGTGATATATTGCGAGCACGGATTCAGTTTAAACAAGCGTTTGACCTGTATACTAGGGTAGGTTCAGATGGAGAGCGAGCCCGGGCGTTGGCGAATATAGGACTTACAGAAATACGCGCTGGAAATTTTGATGCAGCACTACATTATTATCAGCGCGCAACAGCCATGGCGGTTAATACAACGGACACTGTTTCCACAGATCGTTATAAACGCAGGATTGCAAATATTTATCAGCGTTTAGGGGATGTGCAGCGCGCCCGGCAGATTTATCATGAATTGGAAGTAAGTGCGCTCGAAAAAGGTGATAAAACCTCGACTGCTGCAGTGGCCTTAATTGCAGATTTTGAAAATAAATTTGAGCTTGCGCGAAAATACTATTTACTGAGTCTGGAATCAGAACGCGCACAGGGAAATAATTCATGGATAGTAAGATCACTGTTGAACTTGGCGGATCTTGAATCTCGAATGGGTGAGTTGGATACTGCTGCCACTTACCTCAATGAAGCTAACCAATTATTAACAAATGTTGAAACTAATTCAATCCAGAATAGGGCAAGCTTTGTTAAGGGTCAATACGCGCTTAAAAAAGGTAGTTTTCCTGAGGCAATCGAGTATTTAAAGCAAGCGCGGCGTGCATATAAACAAGCAGGGAATGAGTATCAGTTGGCGTTTATGGATATGGCTCTGGCAGATGCATACATCGGCAGTTTAGATTTCAATTCTGCAGAGCGGCATGCCAAAAATGCAATTGAGATATTAACCGTCATACGCCCAGAAAATATTAGCATGGATTTACGCGCCAGCTTCAGCTTGCGTCAGCGTAAGGCTTACGAAAAGCTCATTGATTTATATCTTCAACTCTGGCAACAGGAACCAGCAGCGGGTTGGTCGCGCAAGGCCTTAATTTGGGCAGAGCGGGCACGCGCCCAAACTCTGCGCGAAGCAGTTAGGGAGTCGGCATCAACACGAACACTTAACCATGAGTTACAGCAGCGCCGTAAAGATATAAATGACCAATTAAATGCGTTGGCAACTATTCGCCTGAAAGGACGGGAGCAGCAAAATAGTAAATTGGCTGATTTGGATAGCCAATATGAACAAGCTCTGGTTAAGTTAGAAAGTTTTGATCAGCAGTATTTCCCACTCCAACAAGCATCGCTGATACCTGTTGATATCGATATTGCTAAATTGTTACTAGAGATGCCAGCAAACACCGCAATCTTATCCTTTTATATAAGCGAAGATTATGGCGTGCTCTGGGTATTGGCGGCAGGGGAATTAAAAACATATACACTACCAAGCAACAATAATTTAACTGTAAAAGTCAACCAGGTTCTCAGCGCGTTGCGTCGTCCTAGTGGCTACCATGATGTCAAATCTGAACTCAATGCCCTCGGTGCAGATCTCGATCCCAAATTACCAGCGGGTATAGAGCAGCTGCGAATTATTGCTGATGGAATTTTGAATTATCTACCTTTCGCGGTATTGCCGCTTAGCGACCAATCGGGTGAGCCATGGTTGAGTCGTTACCGATTGAGTTACAGCCCATTCATTGATGCTGCAAACATAGGTAGAGAAAGTACTAATTGGAATGGCATACGAATTTTTGCTGACCCCAATTATGACCAGCAAAGCATCCATCAAACCGAACAAAATAAGATGGATATGACTTATCCATCAGATTTGGGTTTATACCGTTTGCGCGGATCTATGGTAGAGGCGAATATCATTGAGAAGTTAGCTAGTAATAATATGTCAGCTGAGTCAAATATTTCAATTCTTTCAGGTGCTAAAGCCACACGACATACAGTTCTCGAGGGGACAACTGAAGATACGGATATTCTGCACTTTGCCACGCATGGTATATTTAACCCAGAAGGTTCAAGTCTGTCTGGTTTGGCATTATCAGTAGTCGACCAGCAAGGGCAGCAACAACCTTGGCTGCTGACGGCACAGGAAATCTATCATGCACCAATAAATTCCAGGTTAGTGGTAATGAGCGCCTGCGATGCAGGCACAGGAAAACTGCTGGCTGGCGAAGGGCTGCTGGGGATGGTGCGGGCATTTATGTATACCGGGGTCAGTGATGTGGTCAGTAGTCAGTGGAAAGTATCTGACCGTGCCGCAGTGGAATTAATGCGTGGTTTTTATACGGCCTTACTAGAGAAGAATCAACCTGTATCGGAAGCATTAAGACAAGCGCAGTTAAATTTTGTACAATCAGATAATTATAATGATCCATTTTATTGGGCAGGATTTAGTGATTTTCAGCAGTAGGTTTTTTTAAACTATTTAATAAAGGAGTCAATTATGGAAGTAAGCAATAAAGAAGTATTTGGTGCACCGGTTGGAAAATACCTTGGTATTTGGTGTGTAAATGAGATTTTTGAAGGTAGTGAAGGCATCTGTGGTGACTGGGCTACTATTGGCCACCATATAGCACTTTTCCAACGCCAAGATGGCGTGGTGTTGGGTTTTACCGAATGCGGGTTTTGCCTGGAAAGTTATGAGCCATTCTGGTTTAGGTACAATAAAAAAACAAAATTACTTCAAGGCCTTGGTCGTGATGGAATTGTACAAATCACCATTGGTTTTAGCGAGCCTGGCTTTAAAAAAATTGCTTTCAATTTTTGTCATGCTAATGGGGATGGTTTTTCCCAG
>QIKG01000281.1 GCA_003232965.1 Oceanospirillales bacterium | reverse complement strand
ACTTGGAGTATAGTTGCGCCTTGGGCGCTTACTTGAGCCCTTTGAGGGCGTAATCTAATAAGCCTCCGGCTATGCCGGAGGTCATTTAACTAATCAGCTTGCTAAAATCGATGTGCTTATCATTGATGACGGGGGTTTGGAGAAGTTAACACTGAGCCAGCGTAACGATTTATTGGAAATAATAGAGGATCGTCATGCGACTCAATCAACGATTGTGACGAGCCAACTACCCATAAAAAAATGGCATGCTTATATCAACGATGCAACCCTGGCTGATGCAATTCTTGATCGAATTATACACAATGCGCATAAGCTGGAATTGAAAGGAGACTCCATGAGAAAAATAAGGTCATCCTTGACGGAAGATGAACACTTGAGGTAAAAAGAAACTCAGCCAATGCTTAAGGTGAAAGAGTGTTCATCTTCTCCCGGAATGGGTGTTCAACTTCAGCGGAATACGCACCTGACAATAATAAGGCCAGCAGCATCCAAAATGAACCCCCTATCAGCGTACAAAAGACCAAGACAATCATTTCATCATTGCGATATAAAAATTTCATGGCTATAGAGTAGAGACACTTGAATTCAGGTGATTTTTTCATTAAAAAATATTCACGTCTATTTCATTGATCCTGAACTTTTATTCAAAGACTCGTTAGATTGGTATTTTAATAAATGCCTCATCCCTAACGACTCAAAAAACCTGAACGGTTACCATTTCTGTAGTCGTTTGTTGCAGAAGAGTTGCGTTTCGACTTCTTATTTATTGTTAATCGCTAATTGCATTTAAGGAGGATGCAATCGGTTGTAGCCAGCCATCGACCAACTCTAGGTCAGCAAGGGTGAGGATACCCGCCGCCTCCTTTAGATGTAGCGTGTGCACGATGTAATCATAACGTGAGCGGGCATGGTCGCGTTGTGTCCGGAACAGCTCACGCCGTGTATCCAGTACATTGACGGTGGTACGTGTACCAACTTCTCGTCCTGTTTCGGTAGCATCAAGTACACTCTGTGCAGAAACTACGGCCTGCCCCAACGCCTTGACGCGATTGATCTCGGCCAGCACACTGAGGTAGGCATCACGCACCTGACGCAGGGTTGCGCGGCGCTGTTGTTCATAGGCCTCACGTGATTGAGCGGCGAAGTGCCGCGCCTGTGTAGTACGAGAGCTAATCGCGCCACCCTGAAAAAACGGTATGTTGAGGCGTAGTTCTATGGTCTGATTTTCTGATTCGTTGCTGCCGAAGTTACCACCTTTGGAGTCATTATAAATATGGCTGGCATTCAGCTCTAACGTAGGCCAATGGCCAGTCCGTTGACGTTTTATCTCTTGTTGCGAATATTGATACGCAAACTCGGCCGCGAGCAGTTGGAAGTTCTGACTCAAAGCAGTTTCACTCCATTTGCCGATGTTGCTCGGTTCTGGTTCTATCAGAGGTGTCTCTGGCGCCAGTAGCGCAACCCTGCCATGATGCTGGCCGGTGATCTCCGCAAGCGCCTCGTATTGACTCGCAAGCAGGTTTTCGGCAAGGATTTCCTGTGCGATAACTAGGTCATAAGCAGCCTGCGCTTCATGCACATCAGTGACCGCGATCAGACCGACATCAAAGTACTGGCGCGTTTGTTTCAGTTGGCGATCAATTGCTTCTTTTTCAGCACGTGCAAACTCAAGGCTATCGGCAGCTGCAAGCAAATCGAAGTAGCGTTTTGCAATACGCACAATCAACGCCTGCTGCGCAGCCGAAAGTTTAGCCTGAGCCTCTCCAATAATAAATGTACTCTGGCGTAACTGAATGAAATAGTCGTAATTGAATACCGACTGATTTAGCGATAGCGTATAGCCGTTGCTTTCGAAATCGCGCACGCCGACAGGAAACGAACTGGAGCCGATCGTCTGTTGTTTGTTGTAAGCACCGTAAGCGGCCAGATTGATAGAAGGCAGTAGCTGTGCGCGACTTTGAGTTTTGGTTTCCAGTGTCGCCAAATAGGCCGCCTCAATACCCCGATACTGTGGGTCGTGATCGATCGCGAGCCGGTAAACGTCGAGCAGTGTGGTAGCTACCACAGTCGAACTGGGCAAGCTTATAGCGAGAACCAAAATCAATTTAACGAGATAGAGCGCCATTATTCTTCGCAACTGTTCAACTAGCAAAACTGAGTTCTCGACGATCATGTGAAGTTGCCCCTGATTGAGTGGATTCAATGTTTGCATCGCGTTTTTCAGCCAGCCACATATAAAAAACCGGTATAACGAATAGCGTAAATGTCGTTCCGATCAGCATGCCAGCAACCAATATTATACCGATACTGTTACGGGCTTCAGCACCGGCTCCCGTGACGAGTACGAGAGGAAGATGACCTAATACGGTTGCTGCGGTAGTCATCAAGATAGGCCTTAAGCGCGTAGCCGCTGACTCAGAAATGGCCTCCAGTTTGGCCTTCCCTTGCTGTTGCAAACGATTTGCAAACTCAACGATTAAAATGCCATTTTTAGCAATCAGCCCAATTAGCGTGATTAAACCAATTTGCGAGTAGATGTTAATTGTTGTTAATTCTAAAAATGGTAATAATAACGCACCAGATAACGCTAAAGGCACGCACCCTAAAAGCACGACAAGGGGATCTCTAAAACTATTAAATTGAATAACCAATACTAAATACACGATGAATAACGAGATAGCCATTACGTTAAGCAAACTGTTGCCTTCTTTACGTAATTGACGAGACTCTCCTGCATAATCTATATTGTATGAAGGTGGAAGAATATTTTTTGCGGCATTCTCAAGTGCAACTAACGCCTTCTCTTTAGTCGTCCCGGGTAATACACCGCCGTATATGCGAAACGAATTTTGCTGTCCAAAAGTGCTGAGCTGTCGCGGCACTGTGACCCATTTTAATGTAGTAAAGGCTGACACCGGAATTAACTCGCTTGAAGGCGACTTAATATGTAACGATAAAATTGTTTCTGGTTTGGTTCTAATATCATCATTGACAATAGGAATTACCTGATAAGCTTTACCTTGAGCATCAAACCGATTGACATAATTACTAGATAAATAAATACCAAGCTGATTGCTTATTTCAGAAATATTCATGCCCAAGTCTGCAATTTTTTGGCGGTCAAACTGTAATTCGATTTGCGGCAAGTCTATCTTCAAATCAGTGTCCGCATATAAAAACTCGCCACTTTGAAAAGCCGCGGCTACAAGCTGGTCCGCATAAACTTTCATTTCCTCATAAGTGGCAGAAGACTTAACAATAAATTCAACATCAAACTGTCCAGCCGTGGGTAAAGGAGAAGGCAGAATAGGTAATGGATTTAATCCGCTGCTCGTTGATAAACGTCCATATACATCGGAAATCATTTGTTGAGTTGTCAATTCCCGATCGGAGGCACTCACAAAGTCCAAACCCCCGAATCCGCCCGAAGTGAAGATGTTCTGCCACATATGGGTGCTACCTTCAATGCTTAGCAGATTTTCAACCACGCCTGCAATGTTTTTTTCATTGTATGCTAAAGATGACTCAGGAGGGGACTGAATAACAACAAAAATACTGCTTTGATCTTCCACTGGCGCTAATTCTTTAGCAGATTGCAAATAAAATGGAACAATTAACAAAGTAATGACTGCAGCAATTAATAGCACCTGGCCATACCAATTTATTATATGGCTTAACCATCGTGTGTAAACCGTTTGAATATACTCAAAACCACGATTCACTTTGCGCGTCAACCTACCTTCTTTACCCCCTTGTGGTGCAGCATGAGCACTCATAACAGGAGATAACGTAATAGCAACGACGCCTGAAATAATGACAGCGATTGCTAAGGTAAACGCGAATTCTCGAATAAGCGCACCTGTTAATCCGGATAAAAAACCAATGGGTGCATAAACCAATGCCAAAGTTAAGGTCATTGAGATAATAGGTACAAGTAGTTGCCGGGAACTCATTAAAGCCGCCTGGGTTCGGGATATGCCGTTGCGCATATGTCGAGCAACATTTTCAACAACAACAATCGCATCATCTACTACCAGTCCTACAGACAATACGATCGCAAGCACCGTTAACAAGTTTAATGAGAATCCGATCAAAGACATTGCAGCGATGGCGCCTAAAATCGAAATGGGAATAGTGATTAATGGTACCAGTGCCGCTCTGAATGAACCCATCATCAGTAACACAACTACACCCACTAATATGACGGTTTCAACCAGCGTGGTGATGATCTCTTTAAGTGCATCTCGCATGTACAACGTGCCATCATACGCAAAATTGATGCGCATTCCGGATGGTAATGTGGGGTTAATTTCTGCTATCACTTGATATAATTTATCGCCCACTTCTATTTCATTTGCGCCCGGTAATGGCCAAACAGCGATATAGACAGTATCATCCTGATTCAATCTTGCGGTCAGCGTGGGTTCGGTAAATGCCCGTTCAACGTTGGCAATATCTTTTAAATAAATATTTTTGTCATCAATATTCTTGACCACAAGCTGCTCAAAGTCTGTTGTTGATGATAACTGAGTATTTGACACAATATCGATACGTTGTTGCTCGGTCTCAGTATAACCTAAGGTTGAAATTGAGTTATTGGCCTCTAATGCAGCATAAACTTCCTCGGTACTTAGATTAAAAATATTCATGCGATTCGCATCAAGCCATATTCTCATAGCAGGTATTCGGCCACCTTCAATATCCGCTTTTTGCACACCATCAATAGTGTTAACAACCGGAGTCACCTGACGCGTTAAATAATCGGTTAGTTCAGAAAGAGAAACGTCACTGGATTCAACATTCAAATAGAACAAGGCATGAGGACGATCAGTTCGACTCACGGAAACCACGGGATTTTCTGCTTCAGCGGGCAATTCAAACTGAACTTGACTTAACTTGGCCGTAAGTTCTGCAAGTGCTCTGGTGCTGTCTTCATTTAACTTAAGCCATGCGGTTACGGTACTTTGTCCGGCTTTCGATACTGAGTTGACATAGTCTACGCCAGGCACTGTCGCCGCTACACGTTCTATCGGTTCACTAATAAACCCCTTAATAACATGAGCAGAAGCCCCCGTATACGTTGTATTAATCACCAAAGATGAACTTTCTATTTTAGGAAATTGTTGTACAGAAATATCTTTTATAGCCCATAGCCCGGAGAAACAAATAATAATGGATAATATAATGGGAATAACAGGCTTATGAACAAAAATATCCATGGCTCGGCTGTTCTTAATTTTCTCCATCATAGCGTCGATACCATTTGATCATTTTCAGATGAAGACACGAATACTTTCAACCCAGGACGAAGCTTGAAGGCTCCTGTATTGGCGATATAATCACCCACAACCAGCCCACGCTTGACAATGACTTGATCACCCATGCGATCACCCAGTTCGACCTTATGTCTATGGGCTCGATAGACTCCGTCTTCTTCAGGTTTTATCATAAAGACATAGTCACCCAATGGGTCTTTATTGACGGCTAAACTGGGTATCGCTATTTTCAAGCTCTCGTTAGTAACGGGCAGTGTCACCTTGACCAAATGATTATGTTTTAAAGCTAATTTTTCATTAGTGACCTGGGCCCGATATTTAAACTGACGAGACTCATTAGTAAGCATAGGCTCCACCGAGACTATCTTGGCATTTGTCGAACGAGGCTCAGGATCACCGAGTGAAACAGCTATTTCAGAGCCCACACTCAACTCGTCATAAACTTGAGGCACATAAAAATCAATCCAGCTATATTTACTCACACCAATTAAGTGAGCAATCTGACTGTTTCCTTCAAGATGCTGACCGACTTGCAAATTGTGAATCCCAGCCTTCGCTTTAAATGGTGTACGGATTATTTTCTTGCTGATAATCGATTCCAACACAGCGACTTCCGACTCTGAAATACGCAACTCCATTATAGCTTTATCAACCCTCTCATCACTGATTTCTTCTTTTTTTTGCAGAACTTTATATCGATTTATTATTTTTTGTTGAAATAGTACTTTTGCTCTTGCAGCAATGAGTTGAGCACTCTCTTGACTATAGTCTTGCTCAAGGAGAACTTGTCCCTTATTAACTAACGCACCAGAAGAAAAATTCAGCTTGGTAATTTTCCCTGCCAATTCATTGCTCACTTGTATGGTTTGCATAGCTTTGTTCACACCGTTAACGGAAATGGTTTTTTGATAAGAGATTTGCGCCACATGAATAGCTTCAATGGTAGCAGTAGGTTCGCCCATATTTTTATTTTGTTCGGCATGTGCGACTATTAATGAATCTTTATAAGCAAAAAGACCTGTCAAAGATATGATAATAGTAGCTATGGTTATTAACCAACGATAGTTTGTCATTCGTTTGCACCTCTAAGTAAAAATAATTGTAAGATAAATTGATTTGGTGACGTATTGCATCACTTTGTTACGATATTGAAAAAATCATGCTCAGTACCAAGATTGATACCATCCTATTAACTGGGTTCATTATGATACAAAGTTTATTTCCGGCGGATAGTTTCCTAATTGATAAAGTGAATTCTCAACACGGTACTGTGCATGCGCTGCCGCAAGACGACCTGCTACTTCAGCCGTATTGATAAGAACTGCCATATTCGCCTTAGCGGATCGGCCTTCCGTTGCCTTATCTATAACTCGCATCAAATATTTAGTAAGAGCGCTACCCGTGACGCCATCCTTGTTGGCAGCTCTGACAGCTTTCTCTATTTCCGCTTCGATAGCTTGGCTATCGATTGCATTCTCTTCTTTTGTCGGAGTGGTAATCAGCACTGAGCTGTTTTTGCCTAAACCCCAATAAAGTTCAATAGCTCAAGCAATCATTGCTTCATCATCTAAGCGATGCGGACTGCGCAGGCCACTGGATCTACAATAGAACGCGGGGAAATAGTCGAATTTGTAGGAAATCACGGGGACACAGTGCGTCTCAAGAAACTCCATTGTCAAACCGAGATCAAGAATGTTGTTTGCACCGGCACAAACAACCGCCACTTTAGATCGAGTAAACTGAATCAAATCCGAGGAGATATCCATGCTCTTTTCCACGCCCCGGTGCACACCGACGATACCGGCCGATGCGAAAATAGGATATTTGCAAGCTCTGCTGCCACCAGAGAAGAAGCAACGCTGGTATAGCGCCCATCCCTCCCTTTGCCAGAATGACAGACAGATCCCGACTATTGACTTTGGGGATGTCTGGCGTGGTAGCAAAACGTTCAATGTTCTCATCGGTCATCCCGATCAGAATACGGCCGTTGTCAATACCAATCGTCGCCGGAACAGAGCCTCCAGTCCTGACTACCTCCTCCACCTTCTTTGCCGTTATAATGTTTTCCGGAAAACTCAAACCATGAGCAATAACATTTGATTCCAATGCTACCACCGGCTTACCGTTGTTGAGTGCGTCTGCAACTTCTTCACTGAATACCAGTGGAACATCTTCATGTTAATTACTCTTCATCGTTTACACCTATTTTCCGGTTGCTGATAGGGCAGTTTGGTATTTTGCACAGCAAGTGCTTCTTCATAGTTGGAATGAGTTAACGGCCACGCCCAACGGTTCTATCACTTTAGCGGGAAAGCGATGGGACGCATCGGAGCTGCGGAGGCTCCACTAAATTTCAGCGATCCGCCGATGAAAGCGAATTCATAGATTTTGTCCTTCGCCAACTCCTCCAACATGACCAGTTCCATGATCATCACACCTTGCTCTGCCAACAGGTAAGTATGAACAGGAATATAATTATTCTCGGTCTGTGACGGAAACGCCTCCAAGCTAAGGTTATCCGCACCAATCATCATGGCGCCCTTCTCCTCGACTAACCAGCGGGCGGCATCCAGATCCAGACCAGGTGCCTCATGCATGAAGGCCTTGTCATTATGGTAACGTGCCATGCGACCGGTTCGAATCATAACCACATCACCTGATCTAAGATCCACCTTGTGGTGGACCAAGGCATTACGGATATCAGAGGCCATGATTCGATAATTGGGCGGTAATTCATCAAGACCCTTGGCGGTGGGCAGGTCAATCAGAACACCTCGCGCAATGATCGGTGGGATGGTTTCCGCACCCGTTTTGGCCCAACCTCGATCCCCTAAATATTTATCGGCTGCAAACCCGTTCCAAATTTTTCCGTTTAGCCCAAAATGATTGAGCGCGTCAATATGGGTGCCCATATGGGTATACATAGATACCGCATCCCCCGTGTAGCTTACGTGGTTGTTGGTTTTTGCCCCCACACGCATGGGATCATCAATCGCCGTGCCTCGCGGTGTATGGGTCAGCCAATATTGATAGCGTGGATCACCAATCCCATGCCAGCTGGGCATGCCAACATAATAGTCAACACTAAGATCATAGGCTTTACCCGTACCAATCTGAGCGAGAATCTCAAGGCGGCTTTTGTCACTCATCAGGTTCAGACGGCCAATCTCATCGTCAGGGCCCCAAGGACTTTTGCCAACTTCCGGAGCCGCCGCGAGGGCAGACGTGCTCAGAACGATGAAAAAAAGGGCGGCGGCGGAAGAGGTATTCATAATTAAATGCATCATTAGTTTTTCCTTAAATTATGTTAGATAATATGCTAATCGGCGCTGTGCTCTCTCCACCGGTATCGCCGATAATCAGTAGTGTGTCGCGCGAAAAAAACATTTAATTCCTGGAGATAGAGGACACCCTCTTCCCCTTGTTCCCCCTGTGGAATTGGCGTGCTAATCAATACGCCGGTTGCCCCGATAAATTCACCGGTGCCGCCCACGATGGGTACTCGGGATGTGCCAAACTCGGCTTCGCGGCCAGAAACTGTGATCGAGCCAGTATATCCAGAGTGCTCAGAAAAGGACAAAGTCCAGCTGCACTGCCAGTAATTGTTGTATGGGTCGTCGGGCAAGGTCGGATGATCAGTGCTGGAGAAGTCCGGCGCACCAGGATCCGTGCGAATGCAATATCCCGCGTTTCGCCCAATCTCCATTTCTGCGTCATCAGCGAGTAATTTTTGATCAAATACGAATATATCTCCAGGAGAATCTGATTCATCCTCTAAATCGGCTGCCTGACGAATCCCACCGTCAACTCTACCGTCAGCATAGGTAATGATCACATTTTGAGCCTCAGCAGGGAACTGTAGCAGTGCGAACAAAAGTATAGGAGTGGTAGTTGTAACTATACGTTTTTTCATATTTATTCTCTTTGTCTAATTAACCTAAAAACAGTGGGATCTTTCGTCAACTTATTTTTCTGCATTTCATTCAATGTCACGGGGGAACAAACTTGATATTGACGTGTGGCATATCTACTCCTGAATTTTTTCCAATTCAATTGAATTTTTTCGTTGTTGGTGAGGCAGCAAATCCATGAATTATTGATACCAGTTCGTTGATACCCGAGCGCTTGAGCAAACTATAATGATCCGACTCCAGGTTGATCACAGTCAGAGCTTTCATCGAATAGTCTTGGCTATTCTCAAGAAACGAATAATCGTCACTTCGTGCTTTGAAAATCGTTATCGGGGCATTGATTTTCCGCTCTTTAAGTTCTCGAAATGTATACTCGAATTCATATGTCTGACGCACAACCTGAGTAATCCGTTTCACCAAATCAGGGTCGAGATGTTTGTAACGTGAACAAATGAACGCGATAAAATTTGCTTCGTCTTTTACTGCCTTCAAACATTCATCCAGTGCTGGGCTAGCGATGCTGTGCGCAAAAACCGAAAACAGAATCGTCACGAAGGTCTTATTTTCAAATGTGGATTCATTACCGCACAAGGATTCGATCTGGGCATGCAATTTCGGCGACCCCGGAGCAATCAGGAACAGGTTGTCGACACGCTCTCCAGACTGCTCAAGTTGATAGGCCACCTCAAAAGCAACCCGTGCCCCAAAAGAATACCCCCATAAGATATAGGGACCAAGTGACTGAACACGCTTTATTGCCTTGATGTCTGTCGTCGCCATTTCCGTAATCGTGGAGAACGGCGTCTCACCTTGATTGATACCGTACGCCTGTACACCATAAAAAGGCCGGTCGATCTCCAATTGATTTGCCAACAACCTCAGGTTCATCGTATAGCCACCAAGGCCGGGCCAGCAATAGACGGGGGGCTTATTGCCTGTAGCTGCTAAACTCACTAAACGTGAAACGGGTTTGTTATTATCCTCTCCATCAACCCGGCGCGCAAGCTTTTCGATGGTAGGCGCTGCGAACAATACCTGCAAAGGTAAAGAGCATTGAAATTTTTTGTTAATATCATTAATCATCGAAACAGCCATCAATGAATTACCACCGGACTCGAAAAAATCATCTTGTACCGATACTGCATCCTGTTTCATTGCCAGCTTCCAAATTTCACCTATCCGCTCTTCAGTCTGCGTCTTCGGGGCTATTAAAGGTCGATTAAAAAATTCATCATTTGCGGCCTCCAGTTCGGTTAACGCTTTGTGATCAGTTTTTCCATTGGCTGTCAGTGGCAATTTATCAATGAGTATGATCTTGTTAGGTACCATATAATTGGGCAACAGACTGAAAAGATCGTTTTTGATCATCTCCACTGGACCTTTCATGTGTATAGCGTCTTCCTTCATTCCTTCACTTTCTCGCTGTGCATCGCTTATGCGGCCACCGAGACAGAAATAGAAAGAATTCATCTCTCTCCCGCAAGCCGTCAGGATGCCCGCCATACGCTTGGCCGATGGTAGATTATTGCCGGTCTTAGAGCTGTATCCAGAAGACATAAGACCGAGATTAAGATCATTCATTTGCAGGAGTTGGAGCTTTCTGCCTAAAGAGATATAGCGCATCCATTTTCGACTATCACGGCTAACCATTGAGATGCCGAAACTGGCGTAGTCATAGACTTGTTGATTGATGGCAATGACGTGTTTCTTCAGAATGAGTTCTTCAGAAATTTTTTCGAAACGATCATCCTTGAATTGGTACTGACCCATAGGTAGGTCGGCGACCTTGCCTGAATGCGTCTGCACATAGATATCGGGATCTTCTTCTGATCTAGCCTCGGCCAGTGATTCTAACTTAAAGCTACCCAGGTAATAGTCTTCATCAGCGCACTCCAATTTATTTTTTACTGCAGGAATGAATTCACCCTTTCCGACACCCAACCCATATACAGGCAATACATTATCAAACAGCCCGAGCATATGGCCGGTTTCTATTTCAAGAACTTCTTGGATGTTGTTTTTGTAGACTGGCTCGATTGCTCGCTTCTTGCCCATAAAGTGGATCTTGATCTGTACCTCTGCGTTCTTCTCCGCAATCTCCCTCATCAATATCAGTTGATGCTTCACCGGGTGGTAATAGTAGATACCTGAATTAAGACTACTCATATTGCTCAATTCGAAATACATCTGTGTCGCATACAACGCGCCAGGGGATGCATAACCATACTTTGGCAACAAACGTTCCAGACTTAAAAACTGCCCAAAGTATCTTAGTATCTCGCCAAGCTCCGCGAAGCTGAGCTTGGCCACGCTACGCGCGATTGAACCTTTGAACGGTTTACTGAGCAGCTGTGCGATATCTGCCTGACTAACACAACCTCCTTCGTATAAGCGGTAAGTCTTGCGGGCAAATACCTTGTGACGTTGTTTGTCATTTGGCATTTTTCCAGGTAATTCGATGACCACCTTGTTGCTAATTTCTGCAGAATTCCGACAACCAGTATTCGACAGCTGGGCCTTGACTTGAAGCTTACTCTCCTTGGATTGATGATGCGATCCATGACTGCCTTGGTCCATCAAAGCGGCTTCTGCTTGATTTAGCTCTATGTAGGCGATCAAATTTTGAAATTTGGTATGAGCATCGATTTTGATCAATATCACCGCATTTTTAACCCAGCTATGATCCTCGATAACCAGGCGGATTTCGTCAAGCTCAATCCTAAAACCTCCAAGCTTAATCTGATTATCAGCCCGCCCTGAAAATTGAACCGTACCATCTGTATTCCAGAACGCCAAATCGCCCGTCCGATATAGTTTTGCACTTTCTGTACCCACTGCAAATGGATTAGCGACGAACCGGTCTGCCGTCAGATCTGGCTTGTGAAGATAGCCTCGTGCAAGCTGTTTACCTGCGATAAATAGCTCACCAATCTCCTCTAACTTAGTCTGTGATCCTTTGTTATCAAGGATGTAATACTGGGTATTGAGAACAGGCATACCAATCGAAATTGCATTTGGGCCAACTGTCACAGTTTCCCTGTCAACAACGTGAGCAGACGTATTAATCGTACACTCGGTCGGTCCATATAGGTTGATCAGATCGCATTTTGGTAATAATTCTAAGCATTGAGATGCCAAATTTTTGCTTAGAACTTCACCTCCACTAAAAATTTTCGTCAGCGATCTGCAATTGAGGAATCCAACGGTATCTAGCAACATTTGCAGAAGTGTAGGTACACATTGTAAGGTCGTCACTCGATGACGAGTAATGGTCTTGATCAACTCTTCGGGATTTCGATAAATACCTGGCTTACCCATAATCACGGTACAACCTAGACACGAAGCGAGAACTTCCCATTGAGCTGCATCAAAGCTCACAGGAGTCTTCTGCAACACAACACTTTCATCATTGAGATTAAAAGTTTTTTGTAGCCAATGCATCTGGTTAACAATACTATGGTGTTCGATCATTACTCCCTTCGGTTTTCCAGTACTACCAGAGGTGTAAATAATATAGGCAAGATTGTCTTTATTTAACTCGCAACTTAGTTCGTATTTTTTACTCATGCCATGAATTGTAATGAACGCTGCTACATCATCAAGAGTAACAATAATCATATCTTCTGGCACCAGCATATTTAATCTTACTTTAAGGTTTTTCTGAGAAAAAATAATCTTTATACGAGAATCTTTTATCATGTACCTCAATCGTTCTTCAGGGTATTCAGGTGAGAGTGGCAAATAGGCACTACCTGAAAATAAGATACCCCAAGTACCTATCATCAGTTCAAGGGATGGTTCGGTAAAAATACCAATACAATCATCGGGTGTAACACCAAGATACTGAAAATACCTGGCTAAGTTAAAACTATTCTGCACTAGCTCACGATAAGTCAAAACCTGTTGTCCATAGATAACAGCTGTCCTATCTGGACAGATTTGTGCTTGTTCCCAAAGCAGGTCGGGTAAGCACTTTTCATCGGACAACCTGAGATCGATTCCTTCGGGCTCTGTAGCGGCTATATTCATAGCTTCCATGCTTAATACCCATTGATGTTCAATATTCATAATATTACCTCCTTGATAATATTTATCTAAAGCAAGTTTAGTTAGAAATTGATATGAGTTCTTTATTTTTATCCATAGTATTGAATAGCCTTACCACCGATTTTCATCGGTGCAAAGTGTCTTCACATAAAGATGCTTCATGTAAATATACATGACGTTAAAATAATGTCAACTATGCTTTTAAATTAAAAAAAAATGGTGTTAGTATGCCTTCCATGAAATATGATCACGTAGATTTAGTTTTAGAGCAGTGGCGCAATGAACGACCAGATATCGACTCATCCCCAATGGCCGTCATGGGGCGATTAGTCCGTTTGAGTAATGTCTTTAGCGTGGAATTACAACAAGTATTCGCTAAATTTGGTCTCAACAATGGTGAGTTTGACGTGCTCGCTACGCTGTTGCGTTCTGGAGAGCCTTACGCATTAACCCCCAACCGATTATTCCGAGCACTCATGCTCTCCTCTGGCGCGATGACCAATCGTATTGATAAACTGGAGTCTAAGATGCTGGTTCAACGACAAGCAAATCCCAATGACCGCAGAGGGGTGTTTGTTTCTCTGACCAAAAAAGGTTTTGAACTGATAAATGAAGCGGTGGTGGAGCACGTTCATAAAGGAAACAAGTTACTCAGCCCTCTGTCGACAAGTGAGCAAAAATCCTTAGCCATGTTACTTAAAAAGATACTGCTTGAACATGAGACCACCAGAGGTCAACTTGATTGATCGACGGACATCAATTAACTTACGGGTCTGTAAAATAAAAAGTAATTTGTTTACAACCCCCCCCCTTAGGCATTATAGGTATCTACACAAATTCTGGTATGCTTCACAGATGACAAAAAAACGATAAAAGGCGTTGATCTCCGATTGGGAAGGCGTTACCAACAA
>QIKG01000208.1 GCA_003232965.1 Oceanospirillales bacterium | reverse complement strand
AGAAATTCGCTCGGGCTGGTGAATATGCGATTAAACACAAAATCCCGCTGGTGTGTTTTTCTGCATCCGGTGGTGCACGCATGCAAGAGGGATTGCTGTCGTTGATGCAAATGGCAAAAACCAGCGCCGTATTAGCGAAAATGGCAGGCCAAGGTGTGCCTTTTATCTCGGTATTGACTCACCCCACAACCGGTGGTGTAACCGCCAGCCTGGCAATGCTGGGCGATATCAATATGGTTTTGCTGGCCAGCGGGTTATTGAGCAAACCGTGCGTGAAAAATTACCTGAAGGATTCCAGCGCGCCGAATTTCTACTTGAAAAAGGTACTGTCGACATCATCGTTGATCGGCGCAATATGCGTCAGCAAATTTCACAATTATTGCAAAAATTAACCCACGCTTGCCAGCCGGTGAGGCGCACAGCCTAGGCACACTGGGTAGGCGCTGGCAATGCAGTATTCATCGGGTTTGAATTCGGATGATTGGCAACTAGCGGACTGGCTCGCTTATCTAGAAAAACTCCACCCCCGGGAAATTGACCTGGGGCTTGAACGGGTTGCCGAAGTTTATCAACGACTCGGCAAGCCTCGTCCGGGTAAACAAATTATTAGTGTCGCTGGTACCAATGGAAAAGGCTCTGTGTGCGCACACCTAACTGCGCTGGCGGCAGCTGCTGGCTTAAGCTGTGGTAGTTATACATCACCGCATTTACTGGCCTATAACGAACGCTTTAGAATAAACGGCCAGTTAGCTACTGATATAAATATTTGTCTGGCGTTTGCTCAAATTGAAACGGCTCGCGCTGAAATTTCACTCTCATATTTTGAATTTTCCACACTGGCTGGCATTTTGTTAATGGCAGAACAAGATTTGGATATTGCGGTTTTCGAGGTCGGTCTTGGCGGGCGATTAGATGCAGTGAATATGCTGGATGCAGACTGTGCCATCATCACATCAATTGATCTTGATCACCAGCAGTGGTTGGGTAATAGCCGTGAGCTTATTGCGCTTGAAAAAGCTGGGATTTTACGCTCGTTTACTGCAGCGGTCGCTCACCATCGGCAAAGCATAGTCATCGGTGATCGCCAGCCTCCCGATAGCTTGTTACGGGCAGTTTCAGAAAGTCGACAGTCTGCTGCCTTTTTGGGCCGTGATTTTGACTGGCAACAAACAAACGATAGCGCGGAAATAACCTTGTCTTATTCGGCCAGTGTTGAAAAAATAAAACTGCCGAGATCACCATTACCCGCGCCGATTCAAAACGACAATCTAGTAGTGGCTTTTCAGGCGCTGGATTCTATTATCACGCCGTTGTTGCTTGATCCGGTTAAGTTACTAGCTGAGTTTAAACGCATGCCACTGCGCGGTCGCCTTGAGAAGATCGCCAGCCAACCTGATGTTTTCTTAGATGTTGCGCATAACCCGGCGGCGGCTGAAGTTTTGGCTACATGGTTGAAACTTCGACGGGCGCAGCAAAGAGTTTCGAGGACTAAAGTCTGGGCGGTAGTTGCAATGTTAGCGGATAAGGATGCGCTAACGGTTTGTAAAATTATTGACCCATGGGTGACTAGCTGGCATCTTGCAGGCCTCTGTGGCCCTCGGGGTCAGTCAGCCGAGGAATTGCAGAAAGCTATTAGTCCGGGGCTTCAGCAGTCGCAGCGACAGTATGAAACAGTCAGTTTGGCACTTGAAGTAGTACGCGAGTTGGCAGCGCCGCATGACCTTATTCTAGTATTTGGTTCATTTTTAACCGTTGAGCAGGCAATTCGTTACTGGAATGAGTAAACTATAAGCCTTAGGTATAAATTTTAGGGTGGAGTAATTGATCCGCCAGGCTTTTGTGGAGAAAAATTGCATATGGATAAAGCGCTAAAACAACGCTTAACTGGGGCTGTCATTTTAATTGCTCTGGCAATTATCTTTTTACCGATGTTGCTAGATGGGGACAACCGCCAGCAACTAAAGTCACAAATTGAATTGCCACAGCAGCCGGTTGTAAATTTCCCCAACCGGCGGATGCCAATTGGTCAGCAAAAGCCAAGGCCTGGGCCGTCGGTAAGCCAGGCTGCCGATATTGCACCGCAAGACGAGTTGCTACCTGAATCCTCCAGCCAGACTGCTGATACAGTTACAGGAGAAACTGTAATTGATGTTGCAGTGGCAGATACGGAGGCTGATGTCGGTGCAGAGGAGGGAATGGTAGTCGCGCCATTGAAAAATTCTGCACAAAAACAAGAGCAGAATACAACTACAGCAAGCCCAAAACTCAAAGAAGAACAACAAAGCGTAGCGATTGTCTCTGAGCCGCCTGTTAAAAAGGAAGAAACGCCTGCGTTACCAGCCTCCGGTGGTTTATGGAAACTTCAAGTCGCCAGTTTTTCCGGCCAGTCAAATGCGGAGAAATTAATGGTGCGTTTACGCCGCACTGGCTATCAGGCAAATATCGATAGTCTGATACGGGATAAAACTACGCTCTATCGCGTACTGGTTCCCGGGTATTCGGATCGGTCGGCCGCTAATTTGGCGGCACTTTCAATCAGCAAGCAGATAGAAGGTGTTAACCCTAAAGCCATCCCGCCGGAGAGCACTGTTGATGACCCGGTTGTTAGTAACAATGAGGTCAGACCGGGCGGTCGCTGGGTTGTGCAAATGGGTATTTTCGGGCAACTGGAAAATGCTGAAAAACTGATTAAACAACTTAGTCAACAAGGCTATGCCGCCTACAGAGAAAAAAGCGGCAATGCCTATAAAGTAATGGTTG
This sequence comes from Oceanospirillales bacterium, assembly GCA_003232965.1. GTDB lineage: Bacteria > Pseudomonadota > Gammaproteobacteria > Xanthomonadales > SZUA-36 > SZUA-51. The sequence continues at coordinate 12,238 of QIKG01000208.1, read as the reverse complement.
GCCCAATAATAAGTAGAACAGAAGCGCTTAAAAAACGCGATGCAATACTGTCCAAAATCAAAATTAAAGGGCTGGTGAAGGAAAGCTAATGGAGTGGCCGGACTATATAATTTTTGCAATTTTAGGCCTGTCAGTACTGATGGGTTTTTTTCGGGGGTTTTTGCGTGAAACCTTGAGTCTGGCGATCTGGGCAGCCGCTTTCTGGGTGGCATTTACTTTTACCGAGAATGTTGTCCCGCTACTGGCTGATGGTATAGCTCTACCTTCCGCGCGCGCAGCTATTGCTTTTGCTATGTTATTTCTGGCTGCGCTGATTTTAGGTGGGCTGCTCAGTTGGATAATCGGACATTTGGTGGAAAAAACCGGCCTTAGCGGAACTGACCGTATGCTAGGTGGTGTTTTTGGAGTTTTACGCGGGGTAGCCTTGGTTGTATTGTTACTGTTACTCGCTGGATTTACACCACTGCCTAAAGACCCCTGGTTCCAGCAATCAAAAATGGTTCAAAACATGCTGCCACTAGCAGAGTGGAGTGCAGGTTTTATTCCGGAGTCGCTCAGGTCACACATTGGCTTTAGCGCCGATAAAGAAACGCCGCCTGCCGATGAGCTGCTTGATGTTGCTAAAGAACAGCTGCAAGCTGTACCCGAAGAGGGCAGTGATAACAATGAAACATGATAGAATGGCTTTCGATTTTTCAACACTGTAACGGGGTTATAAACTGTGTGTGGAATAGTAGGTATTGTAGGACATTATAGTGTTGCATCGGTCTTGCATGATGCGCTAACTGCCCTGCAGCACCGGGGACAGGATGCGGCAGGAATTGCCACTCTGGATGAGCGCAAAATACATTTATATAAAGCCAACGGCTTGGTAAAAGATGTGTTTTCTGAAGAAAGCTTACTTCCTCTGACCGGTAATGTCGGCATTGCCCATGTGCGTTACCCCACAGCCGGGTGCTCGCATTCCGAAGAAGCTCAGCCGATGTATGTTAACTCCCCCTACGGGATTGCACTGGCGCATAATGGCAACCTGATTAACAAAGATGCGTTAAAAAAAGAACTCTTTGAAGCTGACCGCAGGCACCTGAATACTGAATCGGATTCAGAAGTTTTATTAAATATTCTCGCGCATGAAATCCAGAACCAAAACCCACAAAAATTACGCCCTGAGCATCTATTTAAAGCGGTTGAGGGCGTGCATAAGCGTTGTAAAGGCGGCTATGCTTCAATTGCCCTGATTCCTACATTTGGTGTGGTCGGATTCCGCGACTTATCCGGCATCCGTCCCGCCGTGCTCGGTAAACGCGAGTCTGAACGGGGAACCCAATATGCCATAGCTTCTGAAAGCGTGGCCCTTGATGTTATTGGCTTTGAAACCGTGCGTGATTTACGCCCTGGCGAAACGATTATTCTTACCCTTGATGGCAAACTCCACAGTCATACCAGTAAGCTGGCCAAGCCGCTAACACCCTGTATTTTTGAATATGTTTACTTTGCCCGCCCTGATTCGATGATGGATGATATATCGGTGTATAAAGCCCGTTTACGCATGGGTGAGGCTTTGGCGCGAAAAATTCAACGGCTGCGCCCTGAGCATGATATTGATGTTGTTATTCCGGTTCCGGATACATCCCGTACATCGGCTTTACCGATGGCCTATGAGCTCAATGTGAAGTACCGTGAGGGCTTTATTAAGAACCGCTATATCGGGCGCACCTTCATTATGCCGGGTCAGGAAGAAAGACAGAAATCGGTCAAACGCAAGTTGAACCCGATTTCTTTGGAGTTTCGCAATAAAAATGTATTGCTGGTTGATGACTCCATTGTCAGGGGCACAACCTCCAGGCAAATCATTCAGATGGCCCGCGATGCGGGTGCGCGCAAAGTGTACCTGGCATCAGCCGCACCGCCGGTGCGTTATCCAAATGTTTACGGGATTGATATGCCAGCGGCAACCGAGCTGATTGCTCACGCGAAAACAGAGGCTGAAATTCAGGCCGAGATCGGTGCTGACTGGTTGGTTTACCAGGATCTTGATGATCTGATCGATGCTTGTAGAGACGGCAATCCGGCGATCTCTGAATTTGATACTTCCTGTTTTTCTGGTGAGTACATCACCGGGTTGGAGCAGGGCTACCTGCAAAAATTAGAGCTGCAACGCTCAGACCAGGCCAAGCTTAAAGGCCAAAAATCTAAGCCGACTGTAGTTTAACGAATATCCTGATAGTATAGGCATTATGGAAAATTATCTAACACCTGCATCTACCGATGTACCGAACGAACCTATGTCCAAAGTGGACACCACCTGGTTGCGCATGGAGCAACCTGATAACCTGATGATGATAACCGGGTTTATGGTTTTTTCCGAAGCCTTAGATCTGGAAAAATTTCAGGATGTAATTGTAAACCGCTTGCTGGCTTTTCGCCGCTTCCGACAAAAAGCGGTGCGCCATGTTAATGGTGCACGCTGGGAGATGGATGAAAATTTCGATCTTAACAGCCACATCAGAAGCGCGGCTTTACCGGGCGCTGCCGATAAGGATGAACTGGAAGCGTTTATTAGTGACCTAGCCTCAACACCGCTGGATCCGACCCGGCCCTTGTGGCAGTTTCATCTGATCGAAAATTATCAGGGTGGGCAGGTATTGGTTACCCGTTTCCATCACTGCATTGCCGACGGGATTGCCCTGATTCAGGTGCTGCTTTCACTCACCGACGATGCCGCTGAACAATCGGCACGCAAAGTCGATGCTAAGCGCTATCGCAAACGCCAGGCAACTGCGCATAATTTGTTCAACCGCTTAATCGAACCGGCGCGCGAAGGCATCGATCTGCTTTCGCATATGAGTAAACTGGCTATCGAAGAAGGCACGCAGTTATTACAACAACCTGACAAAATTCGTAGTTATGCCGAAGAAGCCGGGGCTATGGGTAAAGAACTACTGGGTCTGCTGGCCTTGCCGGATGACCCTAAAACGGTGTTTAAAGGCCCGATGGGATCCCGCAAACGGGTAGCATGGGCAGATTCAATTCCTTTGCATGAAGTAAAAGCTGCTTGTGCTTCACTCGAATGTACGGTTAATGATCTGCTAATAGCGGCTGTTAGTGGCGCAATTAATGGTTGGTTAATCGATCGTGGTGAAGACCTCGATGCCATGGGCGAAATTCGCGCTACGGTACCGGTTAACCTGCGCCCTCTGGAACATGCCCTTGAGCTGGGCAATCATTTTGGTCTGGTTTTCCTGACCCTGCCGGTCAATGATAGCAATCCACTGTCTCGAATTGCCAAAATTCACGCAAATATGGTGGAATTAAAATCATCCCACCAGGCGCAAGTTTCACTTGGGGTGATGGCTACTCTGGGGCTTTCGCCAGCATGGGTGCAAAAGCCTTTTCTGGATGCTATCAGCCAGAAAGCCAGTGCGGTGCTGACCAATGTACCGGGACCTAAAAAGCCATTGTATATGGCCGGAACAAAGGTCGAAGAAATGATGTTTTGGGTGCCGCAGAACGGTGAAATAGGCATCGGAATATCGATACTCAGTTATAACGACAGAGTTTATTTCGGCTTGATTACCGATAAGTTGATCATCAGCGAGCCAGAAGAAATTATTAACCGCTTCCAGCCTGAGTTCGAAAAGATACTCTATTTGGCGCTTAATTTCCCAGAACTGACACACAGAGACCATCAGTTGGTTGAATCATTGATGTGGCAACAGACGACTTAAGACTTCTGCTAGTCGAGTATTATTCCAGCTCTGCTAATGCCTGTTGGCGGTCGAGTATTTCCATCGCTTCAAACGGCTCACATTCGCTGGCATCAACATAAGCCTGGCTGACATCATCAATGCGTTTATCCCCATACAGCAGATACAGGCCGTTACCGTATTCCATGTGGGCAACCGGAGAGTCGGGGGTTAAGGCGAGAGCTTGCTGAAAATGCTCCAGCGATATATCTTCTGAGGCGCCATAAGTCATGGAGCCAATAAATTTACCAATTTTGTCGATTACCTCAGCATGGTATAAACCTAAAGCGATATGCGCCTCAGCATGTGCAGGTTCTAATTCAAGGGTGTTTTCAAGCGCTGTTTTAATCTTTCCCCCATAGCCTTTTTTGAGTGCAGCCATAATAGAAATAAGCTGGCTTAAGCGGCCTAAAGCAAAGCCCTGAAAATACCAGGCATTAACATTATCGGGGTTTTTCTCGGCAGCGGCTTCTGCCCGGGTCACGATGTCGGCATACATAGCCTCACGATGTTTATCATCTTTTTCCAGATGGTTGGCGTACATACCACAGGCTTTGTTGGCGACAACATGTGCTTGAAGGCCTATTTTATTGGCTAAGGTATAGGCTTTAGCAAATTCGCCCTGATGATAATGGCGCCAGGCCTGTTGTATCTCGGGGCTATCGGGCCAAGGCTCAGCATCGCCTAAATGCAATCTATCCCAGTTGTTTTCGAGTTCATCGTCTGCATATGAATATGCATCGTACGGAAAATCAAGCCATTTGCTGCTGTTCAGTGCCATGTGTAAGCCTTTGATAGTAAATATTAATATTCCTGGTTGGTGTTATTGTACCGGAATAATACGGTTTTTGTTTCAGGGAGTTTCAACAATTGTCGTTTTTAGTGTGATCACCCTAGACTTTATTCGTACTCTATGTCTGTCGATGAAGACAATTCATTATGTTTAAGGAGGCCATCATGGCTATTAAAAAGAAAATTTTAAAGAAAAAATTGAGCAAGAAGACTGTAAGCAAAGCAAGCAAAAACAGCCTGATTCTTGATTCTGCTAGTGATATCTGGTTGGCTGGTCTCGGTGCATTTGCAATGGCACAAAAAGAAAGCGCCAAAGCCCTAGATGCCGGCACACAGTTATTTGACAGCCTGGTCAAGGAAGGCTCAAAAGTAGATAAAAAGACCCGTGATGCTGCAGTTAATGCAGTTGATGACCTGAAAGATAGCGTCGATGATATTCGCGATAATTTAGAACACCGGGTAACTTCTGCACGCAAACAAGCGACTCAGAACTGGGATCGCATGGAAAATGTTTTCGAAGAACGCGTATCACGCGTACTCGGTCGCTTAGGTGTACCAACTGCCGATGATCTGAAATCTTTTGCTGATCGTGTTCAGGAACTGGCAGAAAAAGTTAAAACCATAACCGAGCAGGAATTTGGCCGGGTAAGCAAGATTGTTAAAAAAGATGCTAAAACCATCGCTGCCGATGCCAAAAAAGTGTCCCGCAAGGTTAAGCGTACGGTGAAGAAAGATGCAAAAAAAGCGGCTAAAACAGTAAAGAAAGCAGTTAAGAAAACAGTTAAGAAAACAGTTAAGAAAGCCGCACCTAAGAAAGCCGCAGTTAAAAAGACCGTAGTTAAGGCTAAAACTAGCGCACGCAAGGCTACCACTAAGGCAGCTAAAGTCGTGAAAAAAGATGTAAAAGCAGTTAAGAAAGCAGTGCAGAAAGATGTAAAGAAAGTTGAAGCAGTAGCAAAGAAAGCCGTTTAATCAGCTTCAATCAAGTATTAAAGGCCCGGCTTGTCCGGGTCTTTTTTTTGGTTCAGATATCATGATCACGCAGTTAACTGCTGGCGATTAAATTGACAATGCAAAACATGCAGGGTCAGGATGGCGTACAAAGGTATAAACTAAAAGGCGCAGTAGCTTCCGCTTAACGAGGGTTTTTGTTAGCGATATAACTCCGCATGTTTCATCGTCTGACTGCGCTCGGGTTCGCGCATCCACGGTGCTACCAAGCTAATCAGTTGGTAAACGCCTTCAGCAATATCTTCGCTTTCAAGGTCTAGTGTTTTTGTATTTTGGCTTCGGAAAGTGAGCCAGTAGGTGAGAGTAATAACGATACTTTCAACCAGTGTGCTGATTTGTTGATCGCTGGCATCAAGAATCCCTTGCTCCCGGAGTGACAATAGCAGTTCGGCAGCCACCTCGCGTTCGCGCTGCATTAGCTTATTAATGCCTTTCTCAATTTCTGGGTAGCGCTCCATCAGGCTGTTAACATCGCGGACGATAAAACGATAGTTGCCCACTATCTCAAATAATAGGTGCTGGAACCACCAAAAGCCTTCCAAGTCGAAGCCACCCTGTGGTGCAAGATCCAGGGTTTCGTGCATTTTGCTAGAAAACTCATCAAATAATGCCTTAATCAGATGGGCTTTTCGCGGAAAATGATAGTGCAAATTACCCGGGCTGATATCGACTTCATCAGCAATAGCGTTGGTGGTGACAGACGGCTCGCTAAGCAGGTTGAATAACGCCAGGCTGGTTTGGAGAATCCGTTGGCGGGTTTTATTGGGCTTTTTGCTCACAGTGATCGCCGTATTAAAACGCTAGCTTAAATTTTGGCTCCTAGCTCACGGGCAAAATTGACATAGTTTTGCATAGCAGTAGCCTGGTCCATGCCCTCTAATTTTCCCCAAGCATCGAATTTTGCGGTGCCTACAAAGTCAAAAAATCCGGGCTTGTCACCACTAACATCTCCATTGCTGGCTTGTTTATATAATGCATACAGTTCCAAAAGTGCTTCATCTGATGGTTTTTCAGAGAATGCTTTAACGGCCACTTGAGCTTGCGCGAATTGTTCGATCACTGTGTTCTCTTTTTCTGACATTTTGTTTTCCTCCAGGGATAAGGGGCCCCTGATTCATTATTGCTGGGTTTAATACTGACCCAGATTATAGAGCAAGTACATCAAAGGGTTTGTAATTTCGCACAAAAGCAGAAGATTCTGGCATACTTAACAGTCAAGTTAATTTATACGGGGAAGTTGAATGAGTTATTTTGTTACTGGTGGTACGGGCTTTATCGGTCGTAATCTGATTGATCTGCTAGTTAAACGCAAGGGCACTATCTTTGTGCTGGTGCGTGGGGAGTCCCAGAAAAAATTCAAGGAACTGGTTACCAGTCGCTGGCCGGATCAGCGTAAACGGATTCAAGCGGTTACCGGCGATCTAACGAAATCATTTCTAGGGGTTACACCAAAAAAACGGCGTGAGCTGGAAGGTGAAATACAACATGTGTTTCACCTAGCAGCCATCTACGATCTCCAGGCGAGTGCTGAAGTGCAGGAGGCGGCTAATGTTGAAGGTACCCGCCGAGCAGTAAAGTTGGCTGAATTTATTAAAGCTAAAAACTTTCACCATGTAAGCTCAATCGCGGCTGCTGGTCTATACCCGGGAGTGTTCCGTGAAGATATGTTTGAAGAAGCCAAAGGGCTTGAACATCCATACTTTAGAACCAAGCATGATGCAGAACGAGTGGTGCGTGAAGAATGTAGTATTCCTTGGCGTGTGTATCGTCCGGGTCTGGTTATCGGGCATTCTGAAACCGGGCAAATTGATAAAATTGACGGGCCGTATTACTTCTTCAAGATGATCCAAAAAATGCGTAAAGCATTACCATCATGGATGCCAGCAATTGGAATTGAAGGCGGTCGCATTAATATAGTGCCGGTAGATTATATTGCCAAGGCACTTGATCATATTGCCCACAAACCGCGTCTGAATAAGAAAACTTTCCATCTTGTAGACCCCAAGCCTTTGCGGATTGGCGAAGTGCTCAATGTGTTTGCCCAGGCCGCACACGCACCGCAGATGACGATGCGAATCGATGCGCGAATTTTTGAATTTATTCCGCAAGCGGTCAAAGCCGGCCTAGCTATGTTTCCGCCCATTCGGCGCATTTCCACCCAGATACTTAAAAATCTGGGACTGCCTCGGGACATGATGAAGTTTGTTAATTACCCAACCCGATTTGATAATCGTGAAACTGAGGCAGCGCTTAAAGGTAGCGGTATCGCAGTTCCTCGCTTGCGAGAATATGCATGGGTAATTTGGGACTACTGGGAACGACATCTTGACCCAGACCTGTTTATTGATCACAGCTTGCGTGGCCATATTAGTGACAAAAACATCCTCATTACCGGTGCATCTTCTGGTATTGGTAAAGCGACCGCCGAAATGATGGCACGTGCGGGTGCTAATGTAATATTGGTTGCCCGTGGCAAGGATAAGTTGGTCGAAACACATGAGGGAATCGCCGAAGAGGGTGGTAAATCAACTTGGTATACCGCTGACCTTGCCGATGAAGATAGCTGCAAGAAACTGATTAAGGATGTACTCGCCGAGCACGGAAAAGTTGATTATTTGGTGAATAACGCAGGTCATTCTATTCGTCGATCAATCGCTTTATCTTACGACCGTATCCATGACTATGAACGCCTGATGCAGTTGAATTATTTCGGTGCGCTGAAATTAATTCTCGGCTTCCTTCCAGGCATGGAAAAGGACAAGTTTGGGCATGTGATAAACATCTCATCCATTGGGGTATTAACGAATGCACCGCGATTTTCTGGCTATGTTGCCTCCAAGTCCGCGTTGGATGCTTTTTCCCGTTGCGCGGCGGCTGAGTACAACGATACCGGGGTTAAATTCACCACCATCAATATGCCGTTAGTGCGTACACCGATGATTGCACCGACTAAAATGTATGACAATGTTCCTACAATTTCGGCAGAAGAAGCAGCCGATATGGTGAAAAATGCAGTGATCTTTCAACCGCAACGAATCGCTACCCGTATGGGTATATTTGTGCAGATTGTACATATGATTGCACCAAGTGTTACTGAAGTAATAATGAACTCAGCCTTCCGCATGTTCCCCGATTCTGCCGCAGCGAAAGGTAAGAAAAGCGAGGGTGAAGAAGCTTCACAAGAGCAGCTCGCATTTGCCATGCTGATGAAAGGTGTGCATTGGTAGTGTCGTGTGGTTTAAACGGATTTAAAAATTACATATGAATGTTTGCCGGGGCCAAGGCCCCGGTACAACAGGAGGATAGCAAATATGGATAAGCTAAATGAACCTGCAACTGATTTCGAGTTACTCGATGATCAGGGTGAGTTGCGCTCTTTAGGTGACTGGCAGGATCAAAGCATTTTGCTGGTTTTTTATCCTAGCGATAACACCCCCGTCTGTACCAGTCAATTGTGCGATTATCGAGATGGCATAGAAGACTTTAAAGGCTATCAAGTTCAGGTGCTTGGTATTAGCAAAGATAGTGTCGCCTCGCATAAAGCCTTCAAAGAAAAACACCAATTGCCGTTTCCTTTACTCAGTGATCCTGAACTTAAAGTGGCTGAGCAATGGGGCGCGAAAGGCATGTTGGGTATGAAGCGCGCGGTATTTTTATTAGATAAATCTCATATTGTGCGTTACCAGCATATTGAATCCGTAGCTATTTTTCGGCGTAAAAAAGAAGAATTGCTAGCGGCTATCGAAGCTGCAAATCTTTAGCTTTAATTACACTCACTCTAGGCATGAAATCCAGCAGGCTTAATTGGTTCGCCCGTAGGGCTGAGCTGAACTCTAGCGCCGCTAGGCGTTTGCTGGCGACGCTGGAAGAAAATAGCCAATTAAATCGTAAGCTATTTGGCAAGTCTTGGCCGCTAGAGGAGTTCAAATTAATCCAGTGTTGGCAATTGCAACGCATGCAGGCCGACTATTCGGACTTCTCACAACAGCCAGATTACCAACCGGCGGTAAACTTTTTCTTGCAGGAGCTTTACGGTGACTTTAGTTTTATTGACCGCAACCAGGATTTACGCAAAGTCTACCCGGTGATGGTAAAACTATTGCCGGCCACCATGCTCGACACGCTGACCAATGCGCTGACTTTTCAAGCCCACAGTTTGAAGCTGGATATGCAAATGGCAGAAGCGAAACACCGGGATCAGCCGCAATCCTCTGCTAGCGGAAAAATGGATCTTGAACTTTATATCAAAATCAATCGCAACGCTGTTTTGCAACAAGATAGGCGCAGACAAGTAGGGCAGGTTGTTAGTCTGGGCAAGGCCTTAGTTAAAGCTGCCGAGCATTCGATGCTACTGCGGTTGCTGAAAATGATGCGTTTGCCGGCTAAATCCGCAGGCTTCGGTCAATTGCACGAATTTCTTGAGAACGGTTTAAGCGCCTTCAAGAAAATGCCGGATGCTGGGCTTTTTCTAAATACTGTTGAGCAGCGGGAAGCGGCCTTCATCGATAAATTGTATTAAGGCGCTCGCGCTCTCCGCTCAGACTCTAAAGTGAGGGCCAGTGGGTTTTGGTAGGGTGGGCATTTATGCCCACGAGCACTGGTGATGGGGCTGTTCTTCTTTGCTGGGATTGTTACGCGTGGGCATGAATGCCCACCCTACGAGCGCAACAGCGCTTTCGCCTAAGCTGATGGGTTTTGGTAGGGTGGGCATTTATGCCCACGAGCACTGCTGCTGCCGGGCCTTCTTGCTGGGGTTTTTACTAAAGGCGGTTGAGCAGCATGAAACGGTGTTTATTGATAAATAATATTAGCCTGAGCCTACCCAATCCATTGGTAATATCGAGTCAGTGTTCATAGCCGTCTTTAATAATGGTTTGTCTCAATATATCTAATGTTAATACATCTTTCTTTATTCGCCTCACTATTGTTCCGTTAAGAAGGTAAAAAATAGGCCTAAATCCCTTTGTTTTGTTACAATAATAAGCATTATTAAACAAGCGCGCAACTTAGTATTGTGGTCATATAACACCCTTGACTCTATACGCAACTAGCGTATACTTGCCCCAATGAAACTGGTCTTCTTTGAAACCCCTTTGTTTACACAGTTATTACCTACATACTTAGATGATCAGGAATATAAAGCTTTACAGTTGGTCTTGTTAGAAAGTCCTCAAAGGGGTGATCTAATGCCTGGCACGAGTGGTTTTCGTAAGCTTCGGTGGAGAGATTCTAGGCGGGGTAAAGGTAAGCGAGGTGGTCTTAGAGTGATTTATTATCACCTTGCGGCAGATCGCCAGATATGGTTTTTCACGCTTTATGATAAAAACGAAATGGCTGACTTATCATCGAACGAAAAGAAACAATTAAAACAGGCAATACAGGCGGAGTTGGCAGTCAGGAGAAAAAGTGATGGTTAAGAAACGAAAACTATTTGATGAGTTAATGAACGGCGTTGAGTCTATGCAACATGAACGCGAGGGTAAAATTACTCTGCGCACACATGAGGTTGATGATTTGCCACCACTACAAGTTGATGCAGAGTTGATTCGCGACACCCGTGAACACTTACATGTTTCGCGTGCGGTATTTGCACGCCGTATTCGAGTTTCTGTTCGTACACTTGAAAACTGGGAGCAGGGAAGGTCTAAACCCAATGCACAAGCCGCCGCTTTGATTATGATGGTGCGTCAATTTCCGGATACGCTTGATAAGCTTTCCTCGCTTAATAACCGAGCTGCAGCAGCATGACCTCGGTTTGAGCTTAAGTCCGGCCCCGAGCAGTATTTGAATTTCAGGCAAGTACTATGCGGCTTTGATTTCTTTTCCCAACCTTTGCCTGTTTCTTTAAAGCATATGCGCACTCGCTCAGTATCATTTCATATTGGCTAAGACTGTTAGTATTTAACCGATTCAGGCGCTAAAATGAGCATCAACCACCTTATTGATTTCTGCTTCAATCCGGCCTTGCAATAAGTTCACCGGAAAACTCAGCTCAGCCTGAACCAAAATATTATCTTTACTTATTTCGATTTGCCCGTAAACTCCGCTGCGTTCAAAATATAGCACATCATCTGTCCACTCATAATCAATAGAGTAGTTTTCGGATAGTGTCAGAGCAATTTCATCGGCAATTTCTTTAGCTTCGCCATTGGAACAGCTGTGCTTTTTGGAAATGTATATTTGCGACATGGTTAGTTCCCATCATTTTCAACGGTTACTATAACGGAAATTTTAGTGTTCGCCTAAAAAATGTTATTAGAGTCAATGCTAGAGAATTACAATTCATTTTTAGATGGTACTAAGACGGATGAAATAACCATGCCGGTCGCCAAGGCAACAGCGGTGATAAAGACATTAAATAAACCCTCAAGACCGGCAATTATATTGTGCTCCAAAATTTGATTTAAAGAGCGGAAACCCATAGCACCGGGTACCAACAAAAGTAAACCGGGCACATAGATGATTGATGAAGGTTTTCGGCTGATACGGGTAAATATATTCGCGGCGGTACCTACGATAGCTGCCGCCAGCGCAGCACTGGCTATTGGGCCCGAAATTTGTTGGGAAAAACTTAATGCATAGACGGATATAAAACTGCTTAACAATATCCATAAGCCATCTTGGGCGCGTGCACGAAATAATATAGTAAACGCAAAGGCGACAACAAATAAGGCGGCAAGCGGTATCCA
>QIKG01000038.1 GCA_003232965.1 Oceanospirillales bacterium | reverse complement strand
CCCCGGGTAGGGTGGGCATTTATGCCCACGCGTCAAATCCCCACCAACCCCAACATTCCCCACCCGTACACCACAACCCCGGGTAGGGTGGGCATTCATGCCCACGCGTCAATGCCGAAAGCCCCAGTAGGGTGAAATTGGTAGCGGTGACTCGCGAAAATATGCTAGCATCTAACCATATTACTTATCAGGAGCTTGGTATGAAATTAAGTATTGCGGCTGGTTTATTTATTATGATTTGTATGAGTTCCCAGGTTTCAGCGGAAATCTATAAGTGGACAAATGCGGATGGAGAATTGGTTTATTCGCAAACGCCACCACCTCAGGGCATTACTGCTACAGTGGTTGATTCACTGGCAGAGAAAGAGGCTGATATTGAGAGGCCTGAAAGTGAAACATCAAATGAAAAAATAATTGATGCAAACTCATCAATTGATGTGGAAAATGCAGAAAAATGTGAAGTTGCGCGTAACAATATTGAGAGCCTCGGGGAGGCCACATCAGACACACTATTCAAATCGGTAGGCGAAGAATCGCGAACTTATACGCAAGAAGAACTCAACGTAAATATTGAAATCAGCCGGGAATTTATTAATACCTGGTGTGATCAATAATCAAATTGATATCTGGCCAGTTATTTTACCCGGCAGGCAAAACCTAAATTGATTAGCATGACTGACACCGGCTGCAAATTAATTTAATGTGCTCAAAACGGATATTTAAACTACCTGCCTGCCCAGCAATCCGCGTGAGATTTTCCTGACCCTGTTCGGGTTTTTCTACCGGTGTGATCCAGCCTTAGTCTGTTACAACTGTCGTTAACTTGCCCACCGTTGGGTATTGCAACAATTCTGAATTCCTGACCATTATTAGCTATATCGTTAATTACAAGCTGGTTATAACCTTGTGGCGTAGTTCTACAAGTGCCATCATAAATATAAGTGCTATTACGGCTGTAATTACGCTCCAAGCAAACAGCGGCGGCAGAAATTGCCTCAATAGCCGCCGTGCGATTGGTTCTAATCACATATTCACGATAGTTGGGAAGTGCAATTGAGGCTAAAATTGCTATAACCGCAACGGTAATCATTAATTCTATCAGCGTGAACCCTTGATTATTTTTCATAACTTCCGCCTCTAACTCTGCATGCCAGGAATATGGGTAAGAACCCGTAACCGAATTATAGTAGCATCTCCCTGATTAATGCGGTCTTCAGAAAAAATCAGTTTAACCTTTAGACCAGAACGTAGAATATCTGTACCAACTTCTTCATTTCCATAGATGATGGGCAAATTTTCAATATCCACTGGGTACACTTTATTAGCTACAGTGATTTCTCGATCTTTGAATGAATAGGCGTTTAGCACGCCGGTTACGCTGGCTGACATGGCACTAAGTGGTAGCAGTATAGCAACCAGAAAAATGCCTATTAAATAATTATGTCTCATATCATATACCTCAACTGATTAAACTTTTATTTGGTTTGTTTCCAATTTTGGCGACCACAGGATAACGGCTGAGCTGCAGTGGTGACCATAGTGACGCTACCATTAGTTTGTGTAGTGTAGGTATAAGCTCGTGCTCCTTGGCTACCACAACCCCTTGGGGCGTTAACGGGTGGAGGAAAGACTGTAACCAGACCGCCGAGATCTATTGGACGATCATCAAACAGGAAGGCGGGCAGATTTGGGATGCTTAAAGACCCCATACCTATTGGGTTAACTGGGTCAATGCTGGGGTCTAGCGGGTCGCCGATCTGGTCACCTTCATCAATATCACCATCGCCATCAATATCAAATACTGGAAACCTTGGCGCAGTACCCGTGGTTGAATCAATTGCCATTAACCAACCACGACCCCCAGCAGAACAAACATCGTCTTCGGGAATAAGGGTAACAAAAAATGCAAGGTCATCGCGTAGTACGATTTCCCTGTTGACCCGTTCACCAGCCTCAGGAAGATCAATTACCCAGCCCCTGTCTTCAGGATCGCCACTTACATCATACCAGATGGGTGAACTGGAATTTGTATCATCAATTACCCGGCTCCCGCCTGAAACTGTCACTGTTTGTGTTTGTAAATCAGTTGTCCGGCTAAAGCCATAGTCACCATAATTATTTCGGATCGCCGGTAATGTTCGGCCATTATAGTAGCCATCCCGGTCCCAAATAGAGTATACCGATTGGGTAGCAATACCTGTGGTTGTATCATCGGCAAGTTCAAGGTAACGCCCAGTACCGAACAAGACCAATACACCGCTGGTGATGCCTAACGGGTGGCGTTTAATAGCAGGCCGTGTAGTAATGGCTTGGGGGATGCCTGCCGCTGTGGTTGCAGTAAATAAAGGTTGACCGCCAAATGCTACAGCCCAGCTCGTACTGTTGCTACTGGTTACATCTATTTTCCACATCTTACCGTTTAAATCACCTACATAAATAAAGTCTGCTTTGGCATCGGAATCAACATCTGCTACTGCGGGTTCAGCGAGACCATGGGCACCGGGCACAGGAATTTTTACGTAGTCTGTAGAAGAAATACCGCCGATGGCGTCTATGTAGACAATGTAAATATAAGCGTTACCTGTGGCAGAGGTGTAATCATCTACTTCGGTATTATTATAACCACTGGTAAATATCGCCGCCCACTTACCATTTTGCATTTGCCTAATCTGGGGCTTGCCAAAATAATAACCCATATCAGCATCATCTGCATCACTGAATTCCCAGAGCACATCATTACTGTTGAAAGCCGTAGGATTGGTTATATCCAAAGCATATAAGGCTTGGCCGCCACTGCGCAGGGACCCAACCAATACGGATTTCCAGCTACCGTTTACAAAAGCATCGCCATAGGTGGGCGAACCATCAACATAAAACCTATGGTTATAACTAGGATCTGTCAGTTGATTTAACTCAGGAATTATATAGGCAGGTACATAGGCAAATAGCTCCTCACCTGTGCTTTCGGAAAATGCATGTAACATGCCATCATTGCCGCCTACATATACTACACCAGCCCGATTTTTATGAGTGCTGGCAAAGTTCTGATAATTATCAAATGGATAAAAGAAAGGGGGTGCCCCAACAAAGGCTGGGTCTGAGTGAGCGAGATCACCCAGTGTGTTCGCCCGTTCGCGGAAATCATTCGGGCCAGTACCCTCATACGTACTGTCGCCGCGCAAATGCTTAATCCGATCTGTTGCCCGGCCATCAGGTACCCCTGTGTCAGGGTTGATGTCGAGAGAGTCCCTTTGTGTAGTGCTTAATCCCCCAACACTAAATGTTTGGCCGCTACCACTACCATTTGAAGTGAATATATTGCGACTGGCTGCTGATCTTGAATTGAGTAAATTACCGGCTTCCCAGGCAACCCCCCCAAGAGTGCCGTTAAGTGGATCAACATTGAGTGCAAGCAATTCTCCACTCCAATCGCTAGCATCGAATTTTGCCTGAAATATTTTGGAGGCATTACTAATTGAACCACCGTTCGCAGAACCGGAGGCTGCACTGCCAATACGGTCGCCGATATTTGCAATAGCATCCCGTAAGCCGGAAATTAACTCTTCCGGTCGCTTGGCTGAGATATATTGGCCGCGACTATTCCAGGCAGCATGCCAGAGGTCATCTACTTTTCTATCATCATCGTCTGAGCCGTTTAAGTACCATTTATCAGAATCGCCTAGTGCAGGGTTAGGCCAGCCATTGTTGTCGGTATCGACTAAACCGCCGCTAATACCGAAACCAATGGAAAAGGTAACCATATGTTGATAGTTAGCGGTGTCAAATGGATCAGTCGGAACAATATTATCCATGGTGGAAAGGTCAGTATCGTAATAGTGTTTGGCTACATCTGCCAGAGTCACCGACTGACTTGAAATAACCGCACCATCACCGTCAATATCCGAGGTAACCTGAGTTGGGTCAGCGCCATTCCAGAAACCATCTGAAAATAAAATGGTAAAGTTTTTCTGACATGCTTCTATAATCGGCGTGGGCTTGCCGCTTAATTCACCTGCATAGTACCTGCCTATACGTTCTAGTCCGCGGCGCAATGGTGTCGTTTCATTTCCTTGAGGGTGTTCAAGAAAGGTTTTAACCAGAGACTGATTGTGAGCAGTGTAGACACTTGTACTTGCATCGGGCATTTCAACGAAAAGATTTTGATCGTTGATCATACCAAAACCATAGCGAAAACCAGGCAAATCTTGAAGTACGGTAGCAACACCGGCTCTGGCAATCATGGTGCGGCGGCGGAAGTACTGGTACCAGTCAGCGATGCTTTGAGTTAGTTCGCCAATAGACTGCCCCCCCATGGCGGCTACACAACGTGGGTCGCCGCTAGAGAGTGTAGTTTCAGTTGGGTTCAGCCCACTTGAGTCCGGTGCATAGCTTATGAGTTTACACGCAGCATTACCGCTAGTGACCTCAACTCTAACATGACTATCCCATTGATCAACAATACCATTGGGGCCAATGGTCATGTCGGTTCTATTCGGTTGGGAACCACTGAACCCCCGATCATCAATCCAGTGGTGGTAGACAATATTATTCAGGTTTTTCAGATCGTTGTAACCATCACTGACTGCGGGATCAGGATAAGAACGCGCGGCAGAGAATGCAGCTGCTGGGTAACCCGGCCAGGGCTGGTAGTTTGCATTTTGATTGAAATAAATTATATTCAGTGCAGAGCTGCGTACCCGCCAGTCAAAATCATTTTGGTCCCTCTTGCTGCACATTTCAATTGCATCTGTAAAGTTGTCTTCTGTACAATCGTTGCTGTAGGCATCATCATTTGCAATACTAATATATTCAAAATCTCTAAATATATTATCATCCCCCGTGTAGTCCCGAAGCTTTCCGCGTTCGCTACGTGCGTCGTTGCAACCCAGGCTATTATCGTACAGACAGGTTGTAAAATGCATTGAGGTTAGTATTGTCCAATCCATTGAACCGGAATCATCCATTTCCATAAAAATATTGGGGACAGCGTTGATGTTTACAAATAGCGGTACATCGGGCATATTCAGGGTGGTTCCTGACCACGCCGTTGCCGGTGCTGTAATACCTGCGGAAAACCCCAAAATTGCAATTACCAAGGTACGACTACTTATTTTAAGTATAGAAATTAACTTATTCATATATTACTCCATCGCTGTGAGATCAAAGCTCATCAGCTTACTGAAATCTTTTTGCAAGCAGGGTAGAAACTACCCGAGTGGTTCTAGCTCGTTGGCCAGTACCACGCGCTGTAACCTGATAATAGACAACCCCACGCTCTGCAGCTGAAGCGAGATCATCACGGGCAAAAAACTGCTCAGTTAAAACAAATTTTGGCGGTGTATTGACCAGTAAAAATGCTAGAACACTTGCAGCATCGTAGCCTGATAGTACGCTTGCAGTTGTTGGGCTTTGCCCATAGGTCCAGCCGTTGCTGTTCCAGTCAAATGTGGCTGGGTATTGGCTGGTAGTCCATACCGCCGATGCTGCAGACGCAGAACAGGAACTGGAACAGGGAAAGGGACGGGGTTGTCCGCTTGCCGCACCCAAGCTTTGTAGCCATGCAGCCCCCCAGCGGGCTCCAGCTTCGGTAGATTGGAATGCAAGACTGGAATCGCGAAAGTTGCCAGCAATTTTTTCCTGCATTATGGCACTGCTGGTGGCAGTTAAACCCAGCATAATCATCACTAGCATCAACAATATTCCAAGAATCAGTGCAGCACCGCGTTGTTTTTTCATAGCCTGTGGGTAATAGTAAGGCTTTTTCATAGCGTGAGATTCCTGAGATTAATAGTGGTAGTAAACAGTTGTCTGAAAAAGCTGTCGTTGGCAGCAGCAACTGGCTGATCTAGTACCGTAAAGGCTGTATTATCAATACCGCTTGCAATATCTGGGGAGCGCAGTAATAAACCGACCTGTATGCTAATGGGAACACCATTAGTCATTGCGCCGGCTAGCCCGGCTACAGATTCACATCGGAAACGGCTTTGCAGGCAAACACTGGTTCTGGGGTCAATCGCGGAAGCGAGTTTCCAGCTGTTAATGCCAAAATCTGAGGGTAAATCGGTATCGACCCCATAAATTATCTGAAAGCTATCGACGCCTTCAATAATAACTTCTGTAGTAACCTGAAAGGCCATGATGCCTACGCTGGCGCCGTATTCACAACTCCATATAAGCTCATTGTTGTTATTCACGCTGAAAGTTACGCGCTTATACCAAGTTTGGGGTTGCTGGGTTTCCGGGTGGTTTGCCGCGCCATTTGCAACACCAAGGCAATCTTGGTCGTCCTGATACATGAGTTGCAGGGTATCATTTGCGGCAAGTCCGCCATCTACACTATTGCCGGTAATTGGGAAGTAGCCCGCTTGTGGATCATCCCATACTGGTTGCAAGAAACCGGCTAGACGAGTCTGGCGGGTAATAAATTCTATGCCAATACGGCCATTTTCCTGAACTCTTGCAGCGGCTTCCTGGAAACGATATGAGTTTTTCATACCAGCAAACATTTGCACCATCCCAAACAGTAAAATAGTGCTAAGTGCCAGTGCTACCATCAATTCTACAAGGGTAAAACCTGCCATTAAGGATTTATGCGCTGGTTGTGATTTAATTGTTTTGTATGTATTCATGTTTAGGGTACCACCGGCATCACTAAACGCCGCCAATCGGTTGCTCCTTCCTGCCTTTCTGCAATAAAACGAGTGTTGGTCCAGAATATTTTGATAACATTGGTACCAGCACCATCACAGGCAAGGGCGGTGGGTATTCCATCATCCGGGCTGGAATCGACACAGAAAAAAGCTTGCCCACCCGGTAACATACTGGTAACTCGGGTTCTCCATACGGTTGCATCAAAATCTGCAATAGTAGCAGCATCGCACTCTGCACCAACACAGTTAACTGCAGTTCCGCCAGGTGTAGCTGTAAAGGAGCCGGTTTCGTAGGCAGTCATATTTGTGCGCATGGTCTCCGCTAACTGATCAGCAAGAATAACGGCTTGTGAACGGGTTGCCGCAGAGGATGTTGATCGCACATTATTTAGTGTCATAGCAGCCATGCCTGCCATGGCGATAGAAAAAACGGTAACCGCTACCAGAATTTCTATCATAGTGGCACCGGTCTGATATCGCAGTTTTAGTTGCAGCATAAATTTCTTATTCACAGCCTAATATCCTATGAGGTAGTTGTTACCGACTTGATTGAGCCAAATCGACTGATAGTTATGGAACGACATTTATTGGTTACAGTGGTGTCGTTGAAACAAATTGTAATGGTTTGTGGCCCAGCTAAGGTAGTGGTCCCATTTGCCTGAAAAGTTACCGCACCATTAAAGCCTGAAGGAGTTACAGAAGAGTCTCTTCTGTCCCTGCGGATTATTTCGGTACCCGCGGGTATACCATTGCCATCGAGATTATCAAAAACAATCCAACCCCTATTCCACCTGTTATTATTACAATTGTTACCTGCATTGGAAGGGCAAACACTGACCTGATTGGCGCGGGTGATAGCTTCAGAGCGAGCCAAGTTGAGGGCTGAGACAATAGCATTGTTGGCCGTTGCTATTTGGTTGTTTGCCATGGTGATTCGAACCGATGGCACCGCTAGCGATAAAACGATCGCGAGTATTGCAGTGGTAATTATCAATTCCATCAGAGTAAAGCCTGCATTAAGCCGGAAATCAGCTGTGCTGAGCTTTAGCGATTTAAAGGTTTGCATGCATTGGCTCCGAATAAATATAATCAATTGTTATTATCTGCCCTAATTATAAATTAAATCAGTCAATGAAGAATTACCGTTTATCCTCATTAAAAAGCCAATTGTCAGCAAAACGGGTAAGCGTTAAATAAACTACACCCTTGTACAGCTGCCTAGGAAGGAATTTCCACTTTCTTGCAGCGATTTAGCTGGGTAATTGTTGTTTTACCAATTTACCGAGACCTAAGCAGAACTGAGGTGACGCTCGATTGTAGCAATGGATGAAAATGTTGCTGTGATTTTCGTTCTATTATCCTTGATGTATGCGTCGTGAGAGAAAGCTTAGAAATTATTTGCTTTAAGCAAGGGTCAATGAAAGCAGCTAAGCAAGCAATTCGCCTGACATTTATAAGGCTGTCTTTGAGATATAGAATCCGTGATCGGAGAGATATGAATTGCCTATTGGACAATATTCATTTTAATCCGGTGAAGCTTGGTGTTATGCATTGTTATGCATGAGATCACAATGGTCGCACTCATGTATCACCGCCATATTAATAATCGAAATTGGTTTTGCGAATAAGACTGAAAATAAACGCGTGGGCATAAATGCCCACGCGTTGACACCAAATAAATGAGAAGGGTATGCATTTATCCCCACCCATTAACCCTCAATTATTCCCAAAAACTTGTTATAAAGCACACCAACATCAACCCGCAAAGAGTCCAAACCTTGATTATTCACAATCACATCATCCGCAATAGCCAACCGCTGGGCACGACTTGCCTGACTACCAAGAATCGATTGTGCCTGTGCCACGCTGATCTGATCCCTTGCTGTCAAACGCTGAATCTGAGTCGCCTCATCAACATCGACTACCAACACCCGATCAGCCCACTGATAAGCATTGCCACTGTCTAAGCTTTCTGCCAAAAGTGGGATAACCACTATTGCCAGTGCCGCATCAACTTGCTGCAATTGGCGGATGGACTCGGCGTATATCAAGGGGTGAAGGATTGATTCCAGTAATTCACGCTTACCGGTATCGGCAAAAATTATCTTCCGCAGTGTACCTCGATTTAATTGCCCGTCGGCTTGTAATATTTGCTGGCCAAATTCTGCAATAATTTCTGCAAGCCCGATACTACCCGGTAACACCACCTCGCGGGCAATAACATCAGTATCGACAATAGCCACCCCAAGTTCCATAAAAGCATCGGAAACCGCAGTCTTACCGGAGGCAATGCCACCAGTAAGGCCAATAACAAAAGCGCGGATGTTGGGTTTTTTCGGTTTCACTTACAGTGTTTACAATCCCATAGTGCGGAAGTAAAGGTCAGTTAATTTATCGCCCCACAGTAATGCTATCCATCCGGCAATGGCCAGATAGGGACCGAAAGGAATCGGCTGGCTACCTTTACGCCGGATGGCCAGTAATAAGCCACCAATGACAGCCCCCAATAGTGATGATAGCAAGACAATCAGCGGTAGCATCTGCCAGCCAAGCCAGGCACCAAGGGCTGCTAGCAATTTAAAATCACCATAACCCATGCCCTCTTTACCGGTGAGTAACTTGAACAACTGAAATATAGACCAGAGAATTAAATAGCCTGCGGTCGCACCTAATATGGCATCAGTCGGGCTTACGCCCCCAGTGGCCAGGCTGAGCAATAATCCGAGCCATAACAAGGGCAGGACGATTTCATCAGGTAATAACTGGTGGTCAATATCGATGCCAGAAAGCACGATCAGAGTCCAGCTGAACAGCAAAGCGTAGCCGGCTTCGGCTGAGTATCCAAAATGCCAGACAACTGCGATTGAAACCAGTGCCGTGAATAACTCAAGCAATGGATAGCGTAAAGATATTTTGTTTTTACAATAGCGGCAACCACCTCGCAGAAGTAGGTAGCTGAATAACGGAATATTATCCAATGCGGATAATTGGTGCTTGCAGTGGGGGCAAAAAGAGCGCCGTTTTACAATGCCAGGCGGAGCGGTTTCAGTTGCAAATTCTGAAGAAGCTGTCGTTCCTTTATCCTCCGCCAATAGTTGCTGACACTGTTGATGCCACTCATGAAACATGCGCTTGGGTTGGCGCAGGATAACAACATTTAAAAAACTACCCACCAGCAGTCCGAGGATTGCAGTTAGGCTAAATAAAAGCAGTGGGCTCTGGGACAAAACCTGCCCCAGATCTGTAAACGATTGCATCACACGGTAACTCTAGGTAACTCTAGATTACTGCACCGAGTTTAAAGATGGGTAAATACATCGCAACAACCATACCACCAACCAGAGTGCCAATAATCACAATAACAAAAGGCTCTATCAAGCTCGACATAGCATCAACAGAGTCATTTACCTCCTCTTCATAGAAATCTGCTACTTTGTTTAGCATATTATCCAAGGAGCCCGACTCTTCGCCAATGGCGGTCATCTGAATCACCATGTGCGGGAACTTGTCGGTTTGCTCCATTGCCAGTTTCAAAGAATGACCGACAGCAACATCTTCACGGACTTCAGCAGTGGCCGCATTGTAGACGGCATTGCCGGTTGATTTTGAGACGATTGCCAACGCGTCAACCAGTGGGACACCGGCAGCAAAAGTGGTTGCTAAAGTACGGGCAAAGCGGGCAAGTGAGGCTTTTTGCAGAATTGGACCAATTACAGGGACTTTTAAACTGGCACGGTCTATCCAGTGTTGAAACGTTACTGAGCGTTTTTTAAAATATATTAATGCGACGACAATGGCAATGAAGACAAGTAAGTAGAGATAGCCATAATCGCGAGCATTACGGGATAATCCTACCACCATCTGGGTAAAGGCTGGTAAGTCGGCACCAAAGCTTGAAAAAGTTTGTTCAAACTGTGGGATTACAAATAATAACAGCACTGCAGAAACCAACACGGCAATTGCAATAACGGCTGCCGGGTAGAATAAGGCTTTTTTAATTTTCCCCTTAATGCTTTCTACCCGTTCTTTATAGGTAGCAATAGAGTCCAGCAGTCCATCCAGCACACCAGCCTGTTCACCGGCATTGATTAGGTTTTGGTAAAGTTCATCAAACTGCACCGGGTGTTTTGCTAATGACTCAGACAGGGTTGAGCCGCTTTCGATATCCCGACGGATATCACCGATCATTTTGCTCATGCGTGGGTTGTTGCCACCGTGTTCCATTATTTCCAACGAACCTACGAGCGGAACGCCGGCTTTCAGCATGGTGGCCAATTGGCGGGAAAAAACGGCGATATCTTTCGGTGTAATGGTGCGACCGGCACCGCCAAACAGGGCTTTGGGTTTGCGTCGTACCCGGGTCGGAGTAATGCCTTGACGGCGCAAATCAGCCCGAATTAGATTCTGGTTGCGACCGGTTTGCTGGCCTTTGAGTTTTTTGCCGCGTTTATCTCGTCCTTCCCAGAGATACACTTCTAGCTCTGTAATGTTTGCCGCCATGATTTCAGTCCTTGGTTACACGGTTGATTTCAGTTAGTCCGGTAATGCCAAGACTAGCCTTATTAAGAGCCGCCCTGCGCAGATCGATAATCCCTTCGCTGCGTGCCTGCGCGGCAATTTTCAGGGCGTTACCACCCTGAAGAATAATGCTTTTTAGTTCGGTTGTTATTGGCATAACTTCAAATATACCGCTTCTGCCACGATAACCACTATTGCAGGTACTACACCCTGTGGGTGCATAAATAGTTAAGCTTTTGGCTATATCTTCTTCACTATAGCCTATTTCCTGTAGCGCGGCAGAGGGAATTTCATCAATTTGTTTACATTTGTGCAAGACCCGCACTAAGCGTTGCGCTAATACTATATTTACTGCAGAAATAATATTGAAGGCGGCCACCCCCATTTGTGCCAGTCGGGTAATCGATTCAGAAGCATCGTTGGTGTGCAGAGTTGAGAGTACCAGATGTCCTGTTTGCGCGGCTTTAATGGCAATATCTGCGGTTTCCAAATCGCGTATTTCGCCCACCATAATAACATCCGGATCCTGGCGCAAGAACGAGCGCAGGGCTTTAGCAAAGGTGAGGCCGGCCTTGATATTTTGCTGGACCTGATTAATGCCAGCCACACGAATTTCAACGGGATCTTCTACAGTGGAAATGTTGCGGCCTTCATTGTTAAGTATATTCAGCGCCGTATACAGGGTGACGGTTTTACCACTACCGGTGGGGCCGGTAACTAGAACCATGCCGTAAGGTTTGTTAACGGCCTCGAGAAAATCTTTCTGTTGTTTTGATTCAAACCCCAGCATCTCGATACCAATTTTGGTTACCGATGAATCCAGCAAGCGCAGAACAATTTTTTCACCAAATAGCGTGGGTAGGGTGCTGACACGAAAATCCATTGATTTTTTCTTTGAGATTTTCATTTTCATACGCCCGTCCTGGGGTACCCGGCGTTCAGCGATATCCAGTTCAGCCATTACTTTTAAGCGTGAGGCAATCCGCCGTGCCATCTGCACCGGGGGTGTAGCCACTTGCGTTAACATGCCATCCAGCCGATAGCGTACCCGGTAGACATCTTCATAGGGTTCAAAATGGATATCGGACGCACCTTTACGAATGGCATCAATCAAAATCTTGGTAACAAAACGGACCACCGGCGCTTCATCTACCGAGCTGTCATCAACGGATTCTGTATCGCGCGCATCGACATCGGCTTCCAGCGCACTGAGTGCAGCGTCATCGTCATCCTCATCGAATTCATCAAAGCTGGTGTGTTGGGCATTGCCGGCAGATTCGATGGCCATTTCCAGTGTATCTGCCATCACGATTAGGGGTTCAACGATCAGGCCAGAATTAAATGAAACTTCATTCAGTGCCAGTTGGTTGGTAGGATCAGCAGTAGCGACAAATAGCGTTTTACCGCGAACAAATATAGGCAGTAGCTTATGCCGATTAAGCAGTTTTTCGGAAATGAGATCGAAGGGGGCTTCTTTGAGGTCCAGCGCATTGATATCAACCAGCGGAATACCAAACTCTTGCGCGGCGGTAGATGCCAGCCTATCGAGGGGCACAAGCTTGTTGCCAATAAGGTAGCTTAACAGCGTTGTGCCGTTATGGTTAGCGGTGTGGATGGCTTGCTGCGCAGCGGTAATATTGATTACACCAGCATCGACCAGCCGCCGTGCTAGGCCGTTTAAGCGTATAGTGGTCTTTGCGGTTTTTGCATTCGTGTTCATATGTTGCTCCCCATCACCAAAGCTACCAAAGCTTTGCTCTCCAATGACTAATCCCCTGAAGAATTTGCTTTTATTTTATTGTAGTTTGACATTAGTTTGATATTAAGTATGCACTATCCATATGCATGCACTGATGATTATAGCTTGGTTTTGGTTTTAATGTTTTTGATTTTCAGTTTTGATCATTAGCCTACAAATTGTAAACAAAAAAATCCCCGCAAATACGGGGGTGAATATGTAAATAATTAATCTTATTTGCTGTTAGCTATGGTGTTATTACCTGCAAGAACCCGGTAAATAGGGTATAACTGTTGCGCTACCCGTACATGCAAAAGCATAAACTTGACTTGGGAATACAGGAGCAACACCAGCATTATCTTGAGGCGTTAATGTAATCGTTGCTCCAGCAGCGGGGCCAAGACCAGTATCGGCAGATAACATTACATCTATTACACCGGAGACTGATGTGCGGATAGAGTTAACATACTGAGTTGGGTTCACATTGTTTTCACCACAACCCCAGTTATCTATTCCTGGGCTTGCAGTAGCTGATTGGTATAGTTCTGATACTGCGGTACGGCACTGCGAACTAGCCAAGATACCTTCAGATACGCGTGCTTTGATGGTGTAATCCTGATAAGCAGGCAAAGCAATGGCTGCCAAAATACCAATAATCGCAATAACGATCATAAGTTCTATCAGAGTAAAACCAGACTGGTTGCGTTTAATGTTCTTTAAGTTTTTCATGTTCATTTTTCTGTCCCTCCCGGGAGTTAATTGATCCAATAATTAATTATAAATTACACACCAGTAAGACACTTAATGCAATTAGTATGCCAGCTAGTGTATTTCAGATAAGATATTGGTATTACAGGAATTATTAGGATTGTATGTTAGCTATTCAGGTGGGTAGTGCTGTCGATAGTTGTCGTAAAGTGGCAAAGTTTGTCAGTTTATGCTGTGTTGGATGCTGGATCCCAGTTATTACGCATAGCCAGTTAATTCGATTCGGTATTTACTCCGTTGGTAAATATTCGCGCCTTGCCAGTTCTACCTTGCTTGTGAATGGAAATGACCAGTTGTTTCGGTTCTTCATCAATACCACTAGCTTTAATGGTTAATATGAAACCCGCTTTCCCGACTCTGAACCCTTGCCTACTGACCTTGCGTAGCAGGCCCAGTGACTTAAAGTTAAAGGCCTCGGATACTCCAAGAAAGGAGACCGGTGGGCGATGTCCACCCTATGGTTTGCTGCCGGGCAACACCTGTCTGGAACAGATTCGGGGCAGTTGAACAAGGATGATGTTTATTAACCGTTTGCGACCCAATTGACAGAAAGTATAATTTACAGAAAGCGTAGTATGCTGCCTAAATAAAAAAACCCCCGCAAATGCGGGGGTAAATATGTAAATAATTTCTCTTTTACAGTTTATGGTTAAAGTGTTATTACTTACAAGAACCCGGTAACCATTGTACAATTCCTGCGGCGCCCGTACACGCAAATCTAAAAACTTGACTTGGGAATACAGAAGATGTAGCAGCAGCATTGTCTTGAGGTGTTAGAGTTATAACACCATTAGCTGCGCCACCAAGGCCAGCATCAGCAGACAATGTCACGGTTATAACGCCGGCGGCATCTGTCGCGATGCCTGCAACGTATTGAGTTGGGTTCGCATTAGCTTCACCACAACCCCAATTATTTGCCCCTGGGGTTGCTGTAGCTGATTGGTATACCTCTGATATTGCTGTACGGCACTGAGAACTAGCCAAGATACCTTCCGATACACGCGCTTTAATGGTGTAATCCTGATAAGCAGGCAAAGCAATCGCGGCCAAAATGCCAATAATCGCAATAACGATCATCAATTCTATCAAAGTAAAACCAGATTGGTTGCGTTTAATATTCTTAAAGTTTTTCATATTCATTTCCTTGTCCCTCCCGGGAGTTTAATTGGTCCAATAATTATAGGCTGCACATCCATGGCAACACCCTAACGATACTTCATTTTTACAAAAACCGAAAGTGCGGCGTGAAATTTTAAGCTCACGCCGCTCGGCGACTGATGCTAATCCCCATTTGCTTCAGCTCCCTTTCTTCGTGCTTCACACCTGTTGCCAGGTGTTTCAGCTTCCTT
>QIKG01000117.1 GCA_003232965.1 Oceanospirillales bacterium | reverse complement strand
CTATATTATTCAATACGTTGTAGATAAACATATTGTACCAATTATGGATGAATCAGGCCTCCTATTTGTGCAGTTAACGGGACACTAGTGAGATATACTGCAAAAAGCAGCACAACAGCCATCAGAGCGCGGTGCAGGACACTTGACGCTCACGGAGCAACTCGCCTCGCTTACCGCCCACATGCCACCACTACAGCTGCATAGACCATGGAGTATCCACGAGTTGCTACCCCTGCTTAAAGGACGTTATCGGGAGCGACCTGCTACCCGTTCAGTAGCGCAAGCACTCGTTGAACTAGGCTGGACACGGCACCGTAACTGGACGAACGAAGGGCGAAATCAGCGCTATTGGTACCCACCAGAGGGAGAAGACTCATGAAGCTAAAGTACGACCCTACACAAATTAAGCTATCAGGCACCACAGAGCTGCTTCAGGAACGCCATCCGGGCCTAAGCTCTGATGAACACCAAGATCGAATCTTCACAGCACTCCATGAGGCTACTCACATGATTACTGCAATGCATCTCCGTACAGGGTGGGTCGGGTGCCACGCAATAGTTCGCGTTCCTCGTAAATCAACGTCTATGTATGGATGCCGAGGAATAACAGGGAAGGTGCAGTGCGGTGCTGATGGCTGGGAAAGTGCCGTTGTTGATTTTGCAGGAATAGCTGCAGCATTCATTTCAGGTGATCCCAATATAAATAATGTGTGCAGGAGTGACGTACACTACGGAATGGAGACAGTGTGTAAATTTGGAGACACAAGCGATGATGCCACCCTTCGCGACATTCGCCGTGAGTTGGTAGCCAAGGCATTTCAAATCTCAGTACGCTACTGGGAGGTCATTGACCTGACGGCTACTGCAATACTACTCGATGCACGTAAAGATGGTGGTATTGTAGGTAAGCGCTTTGAAACCATTAAGAAACTAGCACGTAGCGCATTGGACCAATCAAGTTCCCCCTCTGGTCACGACCGGGATGTTAGCTTTTCAGTACCTCCTGTTGTAAGTACCTATGTCGCTGCAAAACGTACATTGCCTAGTAGCATTCTTCAGCTACCACGCACCCCTTACGGGGTTGACTATGGATACCCGTTTCAATAATAGTGTGCTTTCGGGACTAGAAAATATTATCCTCTCTCAGATTAATTCAGTTGTAGCGAAACTGGTAAGGTGAGCACATGAACTTTGACCCAGGTCTGTCTTAGGGACAGATAATTAACAACAGTAAACTCTGTGAGATTTTCAAATGTAGCACACACAGTGGTATGCGTCGCTCCAAGGCCACCAACACTTTGGTCATAGTGTCTAATCTATATATGAAGATCGCTGGGATGAGGGTGGAGTATTCCAATATACCGGTATGGGCACAGAGGGCTATCAGAGCCAAAAGAAATTTGCCTGCTATCGAGACGTTACCGATAAAATATCACTGAATGCTATGTTTCAGAAATATATTTAATAAAGTAGTTGGGAATAAAACTATGCTTGCTGGAAAGTCAATATAAATGTAGTCAGTTTCCTGTTATGTCACCCCATATTATTTCGAAATAGGAATTTAACCTAGGAATTCTTGGTAAATGAGTGAAACACCTGAAGGTGAATATGGTTCCATCGAATATGCTCGTGCATTTTGTCTGCAGATTTGTCAAGAATATTGGGAAACGGTCAGAAAAAACACAAGTATATCTTGGCGATTTCGAAACTATAAAGAGCTTTTACCCAATCTCTCTGCAGAAGACAAAAGTATTGTTGCTGATATCTCTTGCCGGTTACAAGTGCTCATGCCTGAAGATGCATGCTATGAAATAAGTATCAGATATATGGATTTATTACCCGAGAAATATCGGGCGAAGAATGGTATTTTTTATACACCGATGTATGTAGTAGAAAAAATGTTATCAGATGCTACAAGAGTTGGAATTGATTTTAAAAAAGCTAAAGTTATTGATCCTGCGGCTGGAGGCGCAGCATATCTTGCTCCTTTGTGCAGGCGTCTAATAAAAAAGAACTATAAGTCTGATCAAGACCTTGTAGATGATGTGACTAGTAGGTTAATCGGCTTTGAACTCGATCCATTCGCCGCCTGGCTTTCACAGTTTGTGCTTGACTGTACTTTAGCTTATAAGGCACCGAAGGCAAAAATGCCACCGCGTGTGGTTCATACTATGAATGCCTTGTCTGCTCCTGAGTCATATTATGGCCAATTCGATTATGTAATAGGGAATCCTCCATACGGGATAACGTCATTAAGTGAGGAGGCTTCAGATAAATACGATGATGTTATTTCTGGTAAGCCTAACCTGTATCAATTATTTTACAGACTTGCCTTCTTGCTTGTTCGTGATAAAGGATATGTGCACTTCATTACTCCTGCAGGTTTTATAGGAGGCACCTATTTTAAGAGACTGCGCTATTGGATTGAGTCTAGGAGTACCGCTGTTTCGTTCAGCTTTTTTAACAATCGCCTAGGTGTATTTCCAGGTGTTCAGCAAGAACTTGTTATTGCACTTTTTCATAAGATGAATACTAGCAAGAATCCACAAGTGTACTGCTTAGAAAATAAAGGTACGATTATTGGTGAAAAAATCTGCACTTCTCCATTCTTCCAAGGAGACTACTGGGTATTACCGCGATCTAAGACCAGTGTTAAAGCTGGGAAATTGTTTACTAAGGTACGTCCTCGCTTTGAAGAACTGGGATTTTCTATCAAAACTGGCCACGTGGTACCCCATAGAAGCGAAAAGAAAATGGGTAATAGCAAGAAATCTGGCTCGTATCCCTTAATTTGGTCTGAGTCAATTCAAGACAGCAAGTTTAAGCCAGAAAGACCTTATGAGCGCGGGAGGTATAAATGGTACACATGTTCAACTCAGACAGGCTTTATCCGCGACCAAGCAATTCTCATTAAAAGAACAAGCAGTAAAGAACAAACAAGGAGAATTCATACTGCAATTGTGGATTCTGCTTTCATTAAACACCATGGTGGTTTTTTTGCTGAAAACCATATTAATATCTTAACAGCTAATGATAAAACTCCTGTAGATCTACCAACACTAAATAAATTAATAAATACTGAATTGTTTGACCAGTTATTTCGTTGCAATAGTGGAACAGTAACGGTTTCTGTGTCTGAGCTAA
The DNA here is from genome assembly GCA_003232965.1 of Oceanospirillales bacterium. Lineage (GTDB taxonomy): Bacteria > Pseudomonadota > Gammaproteobacteria > Xanthomonadales > SZUA-36 > SZUA-51. Next base: position 11,939 of record QIKG01000117.1, on the reverse strand, counting down.
AAAGATTACCTTTGCCTTCGTCAAAAGGGCTCAAATTGTTTGCTAAACGAGTTAAGGTGGCATCTTGTTCCGAAGATATTGAAGAAGCTGCTTGGAAAGCGTATGAGGTGAGCACATGAGAAAAAGCAAAAGCAGTCTCGATAGGCTCAATAAAGATCGCTTAGCAGCACAAAACAAAAATCTTGAACTTTTAGAGAAGAACCAGGTGGGTAAAAAAGCTAATAAAAAGGACATCAAAACTTCGGTCAATAAGAAAAGAAAGGCCTTAGATGATAAAACCCATACATATGAGAAATTGTCGCTCATAGAAAGACACTCAGAACTAATAATACAAGAGCAAGATAATTTTAAAGAAGTAACCCCAGTACGCTCTTACAAAGAGGCCGCAACATTAATTCTTGGCGCTGTAGAGCATAAAGGTATCCACTGTCTTTTGTCTTGGCCTGTAGGTTTTGAATGGCCTGGATTGATCCCCGCACTTGCGACTCGCGCTTTATCTGAGGAACACACGACGGAAATAAACCTCAGGATAATGTTATACCCGTCATCTAGGGCTGTAGCGGGGCGATACAAAAAGACGCGCTTTCCTATTTCTGATTTGTTATCAGAACCAAATGCATTGCTAGCTAAAGGTGATCTTTGCCTTAATCAGAGACAACATGCTTTATTATGCCTCAAGGATATTGAAGAAGTAGAATGCATGCAAAAGCACCCAACACTACGTGAACTAACACCTACATTCGAGTGGGATAAAGATGGTGAAAGATGGGCTAAGCTTGGTTCTGATTATCTCGAGGATATTTACTTATTACTAGGGAGTGTGCCCACCGGTAGAAGGAAAGCAAGTCGAAGGTCAAATATTAAGAAATACGCTGAATCTTTTATTGATCCATACCAGGCCAGTCAAGGCATGTTCCGTATTCCAGCAACTGTGACACCAAAGACAGCCAGAAGGGTATTGTGTAGAGAGCCAGCCGATATTGTCATGATTGATATGCGTGACAACATTACCAGTAGACAGCCCAGGTTGTTGGGCCAAATATCAAAACTGGCTGAAGTCTTTGCAAAACAACCAGAAAAGCCATCATTGTTTTTATTGTTCGATGATTTGGGGTATATGAAGTCGCTTAAGCATAATCTGCTAAATGCATACAAAAAAACACCAAAAAATCATAGAAGAAACCTTAAGCCACTCTCTGAGCACTATTGGTTACGTTCTAACGAGTCCTGCTTTAGCCAAGATAATAATATTATTGTTTTACCTGAAGATCTAGTTGTCCATGTCTCAAATGCAACGGGTCTTCATGGAATTTCAAAAATCAATAATCTTGCGAGGGCTGAGCAAGAACACGGGAATGCGGAGTTGGCTAAAGCACTTAGAAGGCTTGCAGGTTTCCTAAGAAGAGTAATTGACTTGCCCGTTGGGCAAAATCGTCTTAAACAGTGGATTAATAGAACCACTGATGGGTGGTCAGAAACTGAAACAATAAGACTTTCTTCAAAGTATTTATGGGCTAGTTATTTCCGAAGGTGGAAAGATGAATCACAAGGGCTTATCTATCAACACACTATTGAAAAGATCGAGTCAATCGTTGATGATATTATAGTGCAGATGTCAAAACAGACAGACATAGAGAAAAAACTCATAGAAATATTGCTTGACCTTGTTGCGGAGGAACAGAAGGTACTTATATTAATTAATGATAATAGCCTGGCCAAAATTATTGAGCAGAAAATTTTCGACGATATTGACAAAGAGGCCTCCAGCCATATCGATATAATGTCTTTCGATAAACTGCAATCCTATTCTGATTACGATGCCATTGTCATTGCTGGCTTTGATAGAAAAAATTACAAGCACATATTTAAATCAGAAGACGTTATGCCTAAGCATTGTCACATTTTAGCCGGAGCATATAGCGCCGCCATGATTTACAGAGATTTCACATTGCTGCGTGAAATAGAGGCATACGCAAAAATACACAAAGATCTGGACAAGATACTCGATCAAATCAAAGGCCCTGTTACTTCATTTGAAAAATTGGGCATTCCGCTAGACATACCTCGTGGGCATAGTGACCACATAACACCGCTTTCGGATCGACCAGAACAACCAAATTCTTTCGCTGTGGTCGATCTTCAAGGGTATGGTTTAGTTGAAGTATATGAACATAGCACCTTGATGCGCCGCATTGATCAGCCCAACCGTCCTTACGAAGCAATATATCCTGAAAATATCGAAGAAGGTGATTCTGTGTTGGTAATGGATGATTCATTTTCAGATCAGATTGAGTCTACGATGAGTATTTTGCACCCTAAGGATCGAGAATCCAGTAAAGGTTTTGTTCATGCTTATTTCAACATGGCAAAGGACTCTATTCAAAGTAGTTACCCACAAAAAAAACGTGTAGGGAGAGCGGAGGCGATTCTTCAGCGAATGCGTGAACTTGACCCTGGTCTCGCCGATGAACTAAATGACAATATGGTAAACCGCTGGGTTAAGCATATTGAGGACTTTTCCAAAGAAGATGAAGATATCTCAAGTGGTTCTGCGAGGGAAAAAGAACACTTTCTATTGTTTGCAAAAACTCTGCACTTGGATCCTTCTTTTTCAGAGATTATTTGGAACCAGGGAATCAAAGCGTTGCGTGTTGAACATATTCAAACAGGAAGGCAGGTTAATAATCATCTACGTCATTTGTTCGCAGGAAGCCTGCCTCCCTCAAGTCTAAGTCTAGACGAAATGTCTTATCAGGAGATTATGAATATCGCTCACGAAAACACCTATCTTGTTGAGATGATTACGTATCTTGAGCAGCCCATAAATGGAGAAGTATCCGATGCTTAAAAGAGTCGACCCAGGTTTGATGGCTAACCCGGAACTCAAGGAAGCGGTTTGTGAGTCCCTACTCAACAATCTTTATGGCGCACTATCTGGCGGTTCTGATGAGGGTAAAGAGGTCGTAAACAATGCCCCTTCCGTGAAATACATTTCTGGATTTCTTGAGCCTTTGTCAATACCGCTTAATAGCAATATGGGGGTTGATGCAGCACGAAACCCGATTCATATTATTACTCAGGGTGTTGATCTTCAGGTGGCGTTAGGTCAGCAAGCACAGCTGAAGTTGTCTCCTTCCTTCTCAATATATGTACGCCTTTTACCCACGTGTGACAATCTAACGAAGTATCGGATTAAACTCGAACTCAATAATGAAGCAAAGCGCAGACGCAAACAGTTGATTGACGAGGCTTTAGCGAATTTCAACAAAGATAATAAGACACTCAAGAAGGAAGATGTCAACGAATTCTACAATCGAAGAAAAGTGCTAAAGAAAAAAATAACAGACGATTTTCTGTCAGAGCAAGGCCTGAAATTTCCTGAGCAGTCAGAGCCTTCTGCTTCGGGTTCATATTCAGAAAGCGAAGCTCGTGAAGGATTGAGAGTCCCCGAAGGAGAAGCGAGTCTTTCTTCTGACAATGAAGTAAAGGACAAGGAGGTCGAGTTCTATGCTTACCCGGATATGCTTTCAGTAATCCCGGACGCGCTAGTTAAACCCATAATGCCCACACAGCGATGGTACCGTATTGATATCAATGACATCCCCCCACTGATTCTGGACATTGATGCATCCGACTTGGATCGTCAAAAGCAAGTAGAGGCAGGGAACGAGTTAATTAGGCAGGTTATCACAGGCTCTCTTGAGCAATGGCTGTCAAGCGATGAACTTCAGTTTGGAGGGAAATTGTGGGCCTATCCATCTAATAGGTTATTTACTCCGTTAGAAATTAAGAACTGGGCATCAACACTTGATGTCTTGAGGGAGGATTTTCATAGTAAAGGAAATTTGGCGGATTTTGCGACCCCCAATCTTGATATCCAGTGGGAGATAGACCTGCATGTAAACCCGGATGACCCCACGATCGGTTCGGTTCATATAGCCATAGAAAACAAGACAAATGAAGAGAAATCAATAAATCTAGAAGTGGAGGAATCGATCTTTCTGACTGAAGTTTCTGTTAGCATGGATAAATCTCATCACCGTCCTATTCAACTTGATCGTGTAAAACCGTCCTACCGGTACAATCAGTATTTATCATACCCTGCTCTAGGGTTTAACAGCGGCATCATCGCGAAAGTCGAAGGAAATAACTTACGATTAACGACAACCTGGATGCCTGTTTATCGGCAGCCGAGAATTAGACCCATTGAAATGGAGGGTGTTGACGTCCGATTCACGGTTCTTACGTCAGCCGTAGGTATTGAACAACTGAAAGCTTTGCCAGACCAGTTTGATACTTGGATTAAAAAAAATAGAATCTCCATTAAACCTGATCTGGGTGTGTCTAACAATGAAGATGCAATTCGCGAACAAGAACAGTTTACTAGTGATCTTTCAAAGTGGCAGCTGGAATCTAAAAAAATTCGTCAGGGAGTAGATTTATTGCTGGTATCTGCTTCCGCACACAACGAGAATCCAGATTCCCCTGAGGCCTTACCTTACCGTTCTTGGATTTATATGAATGAAACGATGGAACGCGTCGCCAGGAAAAAATTTGATCGCTGGCACCTGTTCCAAGTGGCATTTATCTTAAGTCAGATAAGCGGTATTGCTTCAAGGATGCCTTGCTATGAGTCAGAATATGACCCGAGCTGGGATGAAGAAGTCGCTCTGCTCTATTTTGCAACGGGTGGTGGTAAAACAGAAAGTTTTTTCGGACTTTTAATATTCAACCTATTCTTGGATCGCCTCAAAGGAAAGGTGAATGGTGTAACGGCCATGATCCGTTATCCATTGCGGCTATTGACCATCCAACAGGCTCAGCGTCTCATGCGTACACTGGCTCAAGCAGAACTGGTCCGCTGGAAACACAAAGTAGCAGGTAAGCCCTTTGCGATTGGCTTCTGGGTAGGCAGTAGTAATACGCCTAATCAGCGTAGCGGAATTCAAGAAAGTGACATGCCTACGGTCAAACCAGGAAAGCTTCCTGACGAGACAAAAGCTTTGGAAAAACCAGACTATGTTTCTGCCCTAGAAAACTGGAATAAGCTACCACAGTGTCCTTTCTGTGGTGAAACAACGGGATTAAGAAAATATCCACACAGGAACGGGCTTATCGGCCACTCCTGTTTTAATGCACAGTGTGACTGGAATATGCAGTATGGTGGGCCATCTAAGGAACCCTTGCCTTTCTATATCGTAGATGAAGACATATATGAGCAAGCACCTTCAGTTATCTTAGGCACCATCGATAAGTTGGCACTCCTTGGGCAAAGTGCTGGTACGATAAGAAAGTTTGTCGGGATGTTCGGGTTGGCTCCGCATATTGACCCAGCCACGGGTAGTTTAATTCACCGTCAGGCACCTCGCGAACTCAATACCATGACTGTTGACAGAGTCAAGCCTTTCTATAATAGAGGACAGGATTACTTCGTAGACCCCTTCCCCTCGCTTATCATCCAGGATGAAGCACATCTTTTAGAAGAATCTCTTGGCACGTTCTCTGGTCTGTTCGAGACTACATTTGAGAAAATGCTTACCCAGCTTGGTAGCCATGTCAAGATGAATAATATTGTCGCGAAGGTACCAGGAACTCAATTGCCACGGTTACCCAAGATTGTTGCAGCATCGGCGACGGTCTCCGAACCTGAGCGGCAGATGGAAGAGCTCTATCAGCGCACTGTCCATCAATTCCCAGTTCCTGGTCCTGATCTCTATACTAGTTTTTACGCACAGCCTGAGAAATCTAATGATGCCTCTCGTCTAAACATGAGCGATATTGAGTTTAGTGCTCGCACTGCAAGGTTCTATGCCAGTATATTGACCAATGGGCGTCCCCATACAACATCAACTGTTGAGATTCTTGGCCAATTTCATTTGTTGATAACTCGTTGGTTAAGTGGTTTGAACAGTGGCAATCCTGTCAGTATCAAGCATATGCGGGACCTGATTGAAGAAGGTGTTGCTAAGTCAACATTGTCTAATCTTTATGTTTCGTTAATACAAGCCGCCTCTGATGAGGAGCTTGTAACCCTGATTGATTTGCACCGAATTGCGCTCACCTATGTTACGAATAAGAAGGGTGGTGACCAGATTATGGCTGCTGAAAATGAGACCGCGGGGCGAATTCATGAAGAAGCCGGTATCGAATTTAGAGGCATTTGTTCTGAACTTATATCAGGCGCTGTAAGTGCCGGTGAAATAGAACAAGTTATTGAGCGAGCAGAGGCGCGACCAGAGCCTGGAGAAGATATACAGGATATTATGAATGAATCCTTGCTTCGATCTGTTGTCGCAACCTCTGCAATTTCTCACGGTGTCGATGTTGATGAATTTAATACCATGTTTTTTGCTGGAATGCCTTCGAGTCCTTCCGAATATATACAGTCCTCATCACGTATTGGACGTACCCATGTAGGTTGCTCTATTTTGATTCCTACACCGCAACGTAGAAGGGATCGGTACATATTGGAAACTCATGATCAGTATCACCGTTTCCTCGAACGCATGATACGCCCAGCTGCAGTCAACCGGTGGGCAGAAAATGCTTTGAAGCGTTCTCTCCCGAGTTTAATACAGGCATATTTAATCGGTGTAGAAGAAAGCTTAAGACTCATGGATGCTGAGGATGAAGTGAAAGGGCTGGAGTTGAACCTCGAGAGGTTGAACGATATCACACGGCTAATCGGTGAGCATGGGACGATCGGATTTAAGGATCTACTGAAAACCTTTATATTTGATGCGATCGGATTGAATCATCCTCTTTTTTCACCAGATGCTAAAGAACAGTTCGAAGACATCATTGCTGATGAGCTGAATGAGAAATATATAAATAACATTGAAGATATGGCTAAAGATACAGATGGTTTGCGGTCCTTTTTTAAAGAAGTTGATGATAAGTATCCCAAACAAAAAATGGCACCCATGACCTCACTGAGGGATGTTGATCCTGCAGGAAACATTAATTATCGAAAACTCAGAAGAAATTACCCTGACCAAAGTCATATAAGGGATCTGATGAATATAATTCGTAAAGGTCGGATATAAAGCTACTATGCCAAACTACTCAGAAGAAACAGTTTCTGCTCCTTACATGCAGAGAACAAAAATTCAGCTAGAAACAGCTTATTCCCCTGGCTCTCTATTCACCTTTGAAGGATTCCTGACAGTATGCGAATCGGTGCCTGCACAGCGATATACACCGATGGAGGTGACTCCATACGCTAAGGAACAAATATATAGCAGTATCGATGAACGTATTAAGGCCTGGTATAGAACAGCCATGCAAAACGCTGATGACCCACTACCATTCATGTGCGTGGATAGAGATTTGCTGAATGCTGAGGAAACAGACATTGATGACAGGCTGAATATTTCCCAGTTCGATTTTGCAGAGCCCAAAGATATGGGGTATATCCCAAGTGTACTAACCTTTGTCTGTAACCAGTGTAAACGAGTGCTTACGTTTAAAAATATTGCAGATTTTGATAAAAAGAAAGATTTAATGGGCCGTATTAATTGCAGTAAAATAGATCAGCAATGTCATTGGCGACAGCTTGATATTGTTTTCGTTCACCCTAACGGTAATTATAATCAGCCGGAGCCTTGGCGATATAACTATAGCAATAGAACTAATGATGTATATAAAGGCGATACGCGATGTTCTAATTGTAATAGTGAAAAGGTGTGCTTAAATGAACGCTCACCTCAATTATCAAATCGATACTATTATTGTGCAGACTGTGGAGCGCCAAGGGATACTCAGTGGATCCAAAACGATATAGAGTGGTTAAAGAAATTTAGAGGTATACAGAATCGTCAAGCTGCGGATATTCGCATGAAAGCGGTTTCATATCGTGCAAATTCTGTACATTATCCACTTCAGGATATGACAATTGATTTCGGGAAAAATGAACGTCTTGCAACATTGAACGACGTAACAAATCAGCAGATGAAGATCGCAGTTTCAGATGCATTTTCGTTTCCTGTTACTCGTATTCCTGAAAAAGAGTTTGAAACAAAAGTTGTTGATAAATATGGGCCGGGTGAGTGGAATAGTTACAAAACGCTTGTCATCAAGCTAGATGATTTTAAAAATGGACCCGAAGCAACCGATGAGGCCTATACGTCCGTAATCAACGCCCTTGAAAATGCACGTCAGGAGAAAGAGGAAGGATGGGCGAAATCAGGCATTGTCAGTAAACAGGTCGATTTGCCACCAAAACTAACTAAGAGCTTAGAAGAACGCCGAGATTTATTCTCACATCGCTATGATCCTTTCAGGTTGCTTATTGAACACCGCGCTCTTCTTGACCAGATAGTTAGCGATCAACTTATGGATAATGGCATTCCCTACTATACGGCTATGGATCATCTTGACCAATACATTGGCCCCGATGATCCCAAGGAGCGAGAAGTATTGAACGTTGCTCATCGAAAGATCATGGATCATTCAGGGATTGATACCATTGGGCTTGTGCGCAAGTTCGAAACTCTTCAGTATTCTTTTGGTTTTACTCGAGTTGATTCAAAACCAGTTACCAAATATATCAATAATCGGATCGCACCTGTCAGACTGAAACTATTCGAAAAAACGCAGATAGACGAAGAGCAGAAACATCCAATTTTTACACTCAAGCAAAATAATGAAGCGATATATGTTCGCCTAAAAGAAGAAGTAATCCGTGAGTGGCTTACCCGCCTTAATACCAATGAGGGAATGCAAAGTAGCTCAATCGGCGCTCAATATTTAGAAGCTGTGCCACCCATGGGAACCTTTTTGGATAACTTGCCTCATGAAGACCTTAATGGCCCCTCAATGCCTCTAGCATTATACAGCCTGCTTCATACTTACGCCCATCATGTAATGTATGCGATCTCTGACTTTTCAGGGCTGGGTGTAGGCTCCTTGGGTGAATATATATTTCCTGCGGACTTGTCGTTTATTGTTTATAGACGTGGCATGACCATGGACCTAGGTAACCTTACCTCTATGTTAAGGAATAATGCTCCCGCTTTCCTGAAATACATCGAAGATAGGACGAGCCTGGGATGCGGTTCAGGATCCTTGTGTATTAGCCGAGGTGGAGCATGTCCTGATTGCCTACTGATACCAGAAGTTAGTTGTATTACTCAGAATAAGCTGCTTTCCCGAGCACTACTAATAGGCAAAGGCCACCCTAATAGCTATGGTTTCAAGGATCGTATAGAAGGCTATTTGGATGTTGCCCAGGAAATGAATTCATCGTGATTGATCCTGAAGGTTTGGTTCCAGATTACCTTAATAATGCTGAAACTATCGGTTTAATCCTGTCTACAATGATAGAGCTAGGAGGAACCAGATTTTCTAGTAATGTCTTGCTTCAAGGTTCCAGCTTCGCTAGGCGTTCCAAAACTCTTGCTGCAATCGAGACCCTAGTGGATACTGGAATATTAGTAAGAACAAGTCCCACGCTTTACCAACTATTGTGTCCCCAAGATGACATCCAGCAGCTTTTTTACCTTCTCCGTGGGGCAAAAATTGCGAAATCATTACTAAAGGAAGAGCCTGAATTTGAGCTGGTTATGACAAGCCCGCGCAAGCCTAATGCGCTTCAAGACGTTTTGGAAAAGATAGGGCCTAAAAAGTGTCAGATTAGTAGAACAGATGAGGTGTTTGAGGATCTGGCAAAGAAAGCTCAGTCCAAGCTAACTGTAATGACACCATTTCTGGATAAGACTGGGGCGAAATTTTTGTTAAATCTCTTATCATCTGCGGGCCCTGACGTGGAGAAGCGTCTGATATTGCGTTTTTTGTCGCTGGGCTCCGATCATGCCAGGTATCCTACTGGTTATGACAATATCAAGGATGACTTAAGAAATCTCAATGTATCAGTTTACGATTACGCCTTGAAACGTGACAACACAGCATGGCTGGAAACATTCCATGCAAAAACAATCCTTGCCGATGATGAGTATGCATACATAGGATCATCTAATTTAGATAGGTACTCATTAGATAATTCTCTTGAGCTAGGCGTTTTTCTCCAGGGAGGTTCTGTGTTATTAATAAAGGAATTGATAGATGGAATTGTATCTATTAGTTGTGAACATCGATGGAGCCAGACTGACTCATAGAGTTGATACTATTTACTCAGATGCCCAGTGACGTGAATTCTTCTATGTCCTTAACCCTCTCTTCGTACCAGTCTTCAGTCGGATACCGCAGACCTTCACCGGAATCTAAAAACTTCTGTACCTGTTCATCTTCCCATTCAAGCAATTCTGCAGGCTTGGTAACTGTCGCCGCTTCAGCGATTGGCTGCACAGGGCGCTGTGAGAATGTGAACCCGGCATAGACAACTGCCAGTGCTAGTGTGAAGATGCTTAGTGATAGTGTTTTCATAGTTTCAGTATAGATGGAATTGCTGGAATGTCTGCTTCTGACCTTTGCGGACACTCACAATGAAGTTAGAGTTACGGATGTAGCACAGCGCGAAGCGGTATGCCACATCACGACATATGAAGACTAACCGTTAGAACAGGAGAGACACGATGAGGCTAGTATTTACATTGCTTATAGCCATGCTGCTCATTAGCGTGAGCGCGTGCAGTGAAAACGACACGGAGTACAACGCGACGCGTAACCAAGAGCAAAAAATTATCCAGGAGATGCGGCGGATAGAGCAGGATCACATACAACGAGAGGAACAGCGGGCATTAACGCGGGCATTAACGCGGCGGCTTGAAAAGCTTAGCAACGAGTAATTTATTAACTTGATAGGAGTATTACTATGAGAATCTCCGATCATGATGTAGAAGCCACATAGTGTCGCCAATTTCGGATCCATTACAAAGCGGCACATTCTCTACGCGGTATACATAAACTACTATCACACACGCATGGCGTTGGGCCCATACCCCCCTGTACTCTTTACCCTCGACATACACATCAGACTGACTCATAGGGCTGACTACTATCACCGGTAGATGGTGACTAGGTACTGACTGCCCTATGCTCAGTGCATCGTTCTTTTACAATTCGGAATTTACAAACCCGGCACAGGGACGCGCCGGTTACTTTTTCTAAGGAGGGAAAAGCGCCCTGCAAGATGGCAGCAACCATCAAGCAGGACTTCCACTTACTATCTGAAAGGAGATAGCAAATGACAACTATCACACTATATGAACTTGGCGCGTACAACAACAGCCAGCTGATACCCCAGACCTTTAACCTTGATCTGATCGATAGCCAGCAGGACTGGCTAGAGGCTATAGGCGAATGGCTGCACGCACTGACCGAACAGACTGGCCATCTCTGCGAAGAGTGCATGGTCTGTGACTATGAGGACATCCCGGCAGGGTATGTCGGGGAGTACGACATCAACCCCGAGTACTGGGCGTATAAGCAGGCCTTAGAGGCCAGCTATCTTGATGCAGAAGTATTCGAGGCTGCAGCAGAGCTCGACATAGAGCCGGATATGGTAGAAGAACTGTATCAAGGTGTGCATGGCAGTGACGAAGATTTTGCCTATCAACTAGCCGACGACTTTGGCCTGGTGCCAGAGAGTAGTGACTGGCCTGCAAGTTACATTGACTGGAGCGCTGCAGCTCGTGACCTGATGATGGATTATGGTGAGAGTAGAGGGCACTATTTCAGGACTAGTTACTAAGCAGGGGTCTTCTACAGAGCGATATCCCCGGACTTGTGTCGGGGGTGTTCGTGCTGGCGTTATGAGGCCCAGATCGTCTGCAGGTAACAAATATTATGTTGCCTTCTCTAAAGGCCGCGATATGAAGTTTCTAAACAGAATTCCACCTGAAATTCCACCTAGAGCAGGATAGGGCGTGCATGTATGTTCTCTAAGTTGTTGATCAAATTGGTCGGGGTGAGAGGATTCGAACCTCCGACCCCCTACTCCCGAAGCAGGTGCGCTACCAGGCTGCGCCACACCCCGACAT
>QIKG01000033.1 GCA_003232965.1 Oceanospirillales bacterium | reverse complement strand
ACGCGACCTGTTACACTTACTAAAAGGTAGCCCTCCTGACCCCGATAATTTAATTTTTCAGCAACGGTTACAATTCGCGTGAAAAGTTATGGGACAGCAATGACATAAAACGTAATACATTCTTTTCGTAGGAACGCCGTCCCGGCGCGATTATAAAACCTTATTTTCTCGCAGAGCCCGCAGAGAACGCAGGGAAACCAAAAAAAGATTTTGATCATACAAAGAAAAAAGCCTTTGACCTCCCTGTGTCCCCCGTGAGAAGCAAGTATTTATTTTGACTTTACATTTTTCGCAACACATAAAGCATAATACATTCTTTTAATTGCTGGTAGAATACGAAAAAATATTTAAATGCGAAAGTTTAAAATAGTACATATCATAAATAATGATAAATTCATTAAGCCATTTATAGACGTTATAGAGGAGAATTTTGATAGCCATGAACATTTATTTATTTTTTTGTACGGTGCAGACGAAGATAACTATCCAATTCCTAAATCGGAAAATATTTTAAATATAAATAATCAATATCTTGGAAAGAAAAATATAATAAAGCTTTCAAAAGTATTAAATCCAATCCTATCGAAGTCAGATAAGATTATTTTACATAGCCTTTTTTCTATTGACTTAATTAACTACTTTTACTTCAATGGAGAAGCATTAAATAAATGTTACTGGGTTATGTGGGGTGGTGATTTATATGCACATGTGACATCTAAAAAAACCATGAGGAATGCATTTGGTCGATATAGAAAATCGCAGGTAATTAAGAAAATTGGTGGATTGATAACATATATCAAAGGTGATTATGAATTAGCTAAAGAGTGGTATGGCGCAAGAGGTGATTACCATGAATGTTTGATGTATCCAAGCAATACTTTTGAAGAAATTGAGCTGCCAGTAGCTGAGCATGAATCAGTCACACTACTTGTCGGTAACTCTGCGGATTCTAGCAACAATCATTTTGAGATATTTGAGAAGCTAGCACTATTAGATGATAAGTCATTTAGAGTAATATGCCCTCTGTCTTATGGTGATGTAGAGTATGCAAAAGAAGTGGCTGAAGAAGGTCGGAAGGTGTTTAGGCAGCGTTTTATACCACTACGTGATTTTGTGTCATATCAGGACTACCTGAAAATATTGGCGCAGGTAGATATAGCTGTTTTTGGCCATAAGCGTCAGCAGGGCATGGGAAATATAATTACATTGTTGGGGTTAGGTAAGGAAGTGTATATGCGTAGTGATTTAACTTCATGTCAGATGTTTCGCGATATTGGGGTGCAGATTTACGATATTGAGAGCATAAATACGGATATGCATTCATTAGACGATTCAATTAGTCGGGCGAATGTTGCTGTCATTGCTGCTCATTTTAGTGAAGAGCAGCTTATTCACAATTGGCGTAAAATTTTCTAGTTTTATTATTTTAGGAAAGAATATGAGCAAAGATTTCATTAAAAATTATTGGGAGTCACAAGCTAAAACCTACGGTGAGTCGCATTGGGCATCATGGGGCGATAATTGGATGATCGATTTAGAGATATCCACTATTTCTAGAAATATTAATGATGGTGATCGCGTTCTTGATATCGGTTGTGCAAATGGCTATTCGACATTTATACAAAATGAGATGCATGAGTTGGCGTCTATTAATGGGATTGATTTTTCCCCAAGAATGGTGTCAGAAGCAAAAAAAACTAAGCAACAAAAAGGCCTTGAGGATAATGTTATATTTAGTGAAGGTGATGTCAGGTCTTTGCCGTTCGAGGATGATAGTTTTGATGTTACTTATACTACGCGTGTGCTCATAAATCTGCCGACATGGGAGCAGCAGATGCAAGGCATTGAAGAATGTATACGTGTGGTCAGGCCGAATGGAACTGTTATTTTAAGCGAGGGTTTTTGGGAACCACTGATGCTGCTAAATGCTATACGTGCCCTAAAGAACCTTCCTCCGCTAGTTGAGCATGATTTCAACCGCTATTTAAAAATTTCCACATTAGAATCATATTTAGAAAAATACAAAATAGATTATAAAATTGAGGACTTTTCTTCTATTTATTACTTAGGTTCTAGATTCTTGCGTGAATTAGTTACCAATCCATCGGATTATCCCGGGTTCTCAAACCCAATCAATAAGTTATTTTATGATATCGAGAAAGAATTCTCTGGAGGAGGGTTTGGTATTCAGCAGGCTGTTGTAATTAAAAAACCGCCTGTGGTCTAGCATTCGTCCTATTTCTGGTTTTGTAGAATAATGATCCCTTTCAATCGACCGCCGTATACTGAGAACGAGGATCAGTATGTTGTTGCTTCCATGCATAGCAACAAAATGTCAGGCGATGGGGTATTTGGTAAGAAATGCCAGTCCTGGTTTGAGCAACATTTAGGTTGTTCTAAAGCACTTTTGACACCATCGTGTACCCATGCTTTAGAAATGTCTGCACTTCTCATCAATGTTCAACCTGATGATGAAGTTATCATGCCTAGTTACACTTTTGTTAGTACTGCAAACGCATTTGTCTTACGTGGTGCAAAGATAGTTTTTGTTGACATTCGTCCGGACACAATGAATCTGGACGAAACCCTTATAGAAACAGCAATTACACCTAAGACAAAGGCTATCGTTCCTGTGCATTACGCAGGCGTGCCGTGCGAAATGGATGGAATTATGACTATTGCCGAACGTTATGGTTTACATGTGATCGAGGATGCGGCGCAGGGGATGATGTCATGCTATAAACAAAAGCGCCTGGGCACCTTTGGGCACTTAGGTGCTTATAGTTTTCATGAAACCAAAAACTACACTAGCGGTGGCGAAGGAGGGCTGCTCATTATAAATGATGAAAAGCTTGTTCATCGTGCTGAAATTATTCGTGAGAAGGGCGCTAATCGGTGTCAGTATTTTCGTGGCGAGGTTGATAAATATTCATGGGTTGATGTCGGTAGTAGTTATTTGCTTAATGATATAAGCGCAGCGTATCTATGGGGGCAGCTGGAAAAGGTTAATGATATTAATTCGGATCGACTTGCTTCGTGGGCATTATATTATAATTTACTGTCGCCATTAGCTGAGAATGGATATGTGTCACTTCCAGTGATACCAGATGATTGCACCCATAATGGCCATATGTTTTATATTAAAGTAAAAGATTTGGACGAAAGAACAGCCTTGCTTCAGCACCTAAAAAGTAATGGTATTATGGGAATATTTCACTACGTTCCTCTGCATAGCTCTAAAGCAGGGAAAATATTTGGTAGGTTTAATGGCACCGATAAGTTTACAACAAAAGAGAGTGAGCGCCTGATACGGCTACCAGCATATTATGGCCTTGAGAGAGGCAAAATTGAATACATAGTAGAAATAATAAGAAGATTTTATTGTTAGTGTGAGTCTACGGAAAGAAGCAATTAGTGGTGTAAGGTGGACTTCTATTAGTAGCGCCATACTGGCTTTCATTGGTATAACGCAACTCTCGATTCTTACCCATTTCTTGTCTCCGACAGACTACGGTTTAATGGCCATAGTTATGGCCGTTATTGGGTTCGGTCGTATTTTCTCGGATATGGGGATAAGTAATGCGATTATTCATAAACAGAATACTACTCACGATCAGCTTTCGAGCTTATACTGGTTAAACGTCGGTTCTGGCGTTCTTCTTTTTTTAATTGTTTCTGGATTATCCTCTTTGGTTTCTGGTTTCTATAATCAGCCTGAACTAACAGAATTACTGGTCATTCTATCAACAACATTTATTATTATTGCTTTTGGCAATCAATTTAAAATACTGTTTCAGAAAGAGCTGCGCTTTGACCTTATAGCAAAAATTGAAATCACTTCAGCTGTTGGCGCATTCATTGTGGCAGTTATATGTGCTGTGAGTGGCGGAGGTGTTTATGCCATTGTTTTTGGTAGTTTGGCAGCGGCGCTTGTATCAACAGGGCTTTATATGTTTTATGGCATGAAAGTACATCGCCCATCGTTTACATTTAATGTCCCCGATATTCGGTTTTATCTGAATTTTGGTTTGTTCCAAATGGGTGAGAACACAGTGAACTACCTTAATTCACAATTTGATGTGATACTTATAGGAAAATTATTAGGAGTGGAAGAGCTAGGGATTTATAGCGTTGCAAAAAGTCTTTCAATGCGACCCGCTCAGATTGTCAACCCTATAATTACAAGAGTAGCGTTTCCTGTTATGGCAAAGGTAAAGGACGATACAGAAAGATTGAGAAGTATCTACCTGAAGATAATTAATTATCTCTCTACTGTTAACTTTCCCATTTACATTGCCATTTCGATATTGGCTGAGCCTATAGTGTTAATTCTGTTTGGTGAAAAATGGGCCGCTTCAATTATAATCCTGCAGATTTTAGCGATATATGGCGCGGTTCGTTCAATAAGTAATCCAATCGGTTCTCTTCAATTAGCAAAGGGAAGGGCAGATATGGGGTTTTATTGGAACTTGGGATTATTCTTTTTATATCCTACAGCAATATATATCGGGAGTAACTGGGGCTTAGTCGGTGTCGCTTATGCTATTGTTGGCCTAATGTTTTTTTTAATTATCCCTGGCTGGTATTTACTGGTTCAACCTTTATGTGGTGCAGGGCTAGGTATCTATCTCGTTCAAATTATAAAGCCAATGATTCTTTCGGCAATTGCTGGAGGTGTTGCATTTGCTACGACTGCATTCACAACAAATAGCATATTACAGATATTGTACGTCGGAGTAACAGGAATGATTATATACGGTTTTCTGCTGATCAAATTTAATCGAAGCTTTGTCGATGACCTAAAGGAATTTAGAAGCTAAAAAATATCTTAAGTGATTATTTTGAAGGATAGCGCAGTTACAGTTAAACCAAGCCATAATCATTCCAATAGAGGCCGGAAAAACTGGCTTATTTATGATATAGGTGATCGATTTCTCGAGAAGCATTCAGATTGTTATAAAGGTGTCATGTATGATCTCGGCTGTGGCGAAGCGCCTTATAGAGAATATTTCTTGCAATATGTAGACAAGTACGTTGGTGTCGATTGGGGGGGGAGTCTGCATAATTCGAAGAAAGAGGTTTGTGCCGATCTTAATAAGGCTCTACCGATTGAGTCTGAAATTGCAGACACTGTTGTTTCGCTTTCTGTGCTGGAACATTTGTGTGAGCCTCAAGTAATGTTAAATGAGTCGTTCAGGATACTTAGGCCAAAAGGCAATCTTGTGCTTCAGGTGCCCTGGCAATGGTGGATTCATGAGGCACCTTATGACTTTTATCGATATACGAAATTTGGCCTTGAGTATATGCTTAGTAAGGCGGGCTATGTAGATATTATTGTCGAGCCACAAGGTGGTTTTTTTACGATGTGGATCTTGAAATTTAACTATTTTAGTAGTCGTTTAATATGCGGCCCACAGCGTCTTCGTTCTTTGGTTATGCTGGCCCTATGGCCGTTTTGGTTCCTCGGGCAGAAATTGGCACCAATCCTTGATAGGTTTGATAAAAGCCCCGATTTGGAGTCGTATGGTTATTTTGTTGTGGCTAAAAAGCTATGAATATAAACAAGCTACATGTTATCAGAGACTTTGGCGAGGAAGGCAATAAATTTATTGATAATAAATTTACTGTTGGAGTCATGTTGGATGTTTTGGAAAGAATTTATTCTAAAGCATCTGGCGACTCAGTATAATAAGAAAGCAATGTTAATTTTTACGAACTTGTAAATTACTCAAAGTATACTCGCCGCAACATTGTGCATAACACTCCAAAGCCAAATCTCTGTTACGTTGTCACAGAAAATGGTTGTATGGACAAAACCAGCGGGGCATATCAGCATATTTCTATCGGTATTAGAGAGCTGTCAAAACACTTCACCTTGACCACAATACTTCCGCCCCGGCAGGGTAATCAGTTCCAGAAAACCCCAACTAAAAAACAGAAATTGAATAGAGTACAAGCCAGTGGTCTTTATGGGGCTGCCCGTGATATCCGAGATTTTATAAGGTTGTTGTCACAGTCCTTCAGGGTGCTGAAAAAAATAAGAAATACTAATTGTGGTGGTGTATACCTTCGTGGGTAACACCAGTCCAATGCCTCTCATCTTGCGGGCATTTCGAATAAGGATTGATAGGCTAAATACAATTTCAGTAAATCTTGTAGTGCGAACCCTAATGCAATAGTAGTAAAGAAGATGGTAGATAAAAAATGAAAGTACTCGTTGTCGTTGGCACCAGGCCAAATTTTGTAAAAGTTACACAATTCTTCTCAAATGTAGGGAAGCAAAGCGATGTAGACTTTTCACTAGTTCACACCGGCGAGCATTATGACGGCAAAATGTCTGATGTATTTTTTGATCGGTTTGGGTTGAAACCGGACTACTGGTTAAATATCGGTAAGGGCAGCCAGGCTGCTCAGGTGGCCATGCAACTCAGCGTGTAATTGATATTATTAAAGGTTTTTAGACTTGTTTACCGTTCCTCCGGTAAACGTAGAGAGAGCTAAATAAGATGTTTGATTTAACCTAAAGGTATATTGTGAAAATAGCCTATCTAGTAACAGATCCAACTATACGACTCGATGTGCCAAGTGGGCCAGCTAGCCATATAAATGGAACGATATCTGGTTTTCGTGAACATGGGGTTATTGCAAAACCGTTTCTAGAATCTAAATATTTCCTAAATACCGTAGAAAAAATGAATGTTGGTGTTCAGCAGATAGACAAAAAGAATAAGCACAAGACTGGCAATGTATTTCGTCTTTGGGCGCGTGATGTAAGAAGATTTATAAGGAGTTACAATCTATGCCCTGAGATTACTGAAGAAATTATTAATTTTCAGCCGGATGTTATTTTTGAAAGGAGTTGGTTGTTTTCCCTCGCTGGCGGTCGTCTTGCACGACAAATGGGTATCCCACATTTCCTGGAAACTTCCGGTTGCGCTGCGGAACTAACACGTGATGCTTACGGTATAAGCAGTGTAAAACTTGCAAATATGATCGAACGCATCAAATTGAATAGAGCAGAACTTGCAGTTGTTGAATCGAAAGCAGCGGTTGACAGGGTGGGTGAAAAATTTCGACTTAATGTTAACGTAGTTGCAAAGCCTCTTGGTTTTGAAATACCCAAGGATACTGAAAATGTTGCCTCAGTTTTGCGAGAAGAGAAACTCTTTTGTAAAAAACACAAGGCGCTGGTTGCTTTCGTTGGTACATTTCGAACATACCAGGGTGTGGACCTCTTGATGGAAGTCATCACAAAGTTAAATACGGAACGATCTGAAATTGGTTTTCTTTTGATAGGGGGTGGAGGTAATCAGGAAGAGTGTGTATCTCTATTGGAAAAAAGAAGGCTAAAAAATATTTACTTTACCGGCCTGGTGCCATCAGCAGATGTAAATGCACATTTGAGTTTATGTGATATTGGTATCGTACCCGATTGTGAGGAGCATATGAGCCCTATCAAGACTTTACAGTATGGTGCCTGTGGTTTGCCTGTTATAGTCCCTGACTATTTTGCTTTTGATCATTTTATAAAGGAAGGTGATGTAGGGCGTCGGTTTCATCCTAAAGACATTGAATCGATGTCAAATGTAATCTGTTCATTAGTAGAAGACATGCCTGAGACGATTCAAATGGGAGGGCGAATGAAAGAGCAAGTACTATCAGATTATAGTTGGAAAGAAGTTGTATCTGACGTAGTTTGTAGCGCAAGGGAAATTACTGAACTGGCAACGATACAAGATATCTAGTTGGCAGTGCCTTGTAAGTTCCTTTTTATTGGATCCAGAAAATCTGGACAGAAAATATAGTTTCTATCCATGTATTTTGTTTGAAGTGTAAGCATATTTAATGCCTATTGTAATCCACATCAACGACAAAATCTCAATAGCCGGTGGTGTTGAGGTTTATATCTCCCAGCTACAGCCACTACTGCGAGAGGTAGGATGGGAGTCATCCTGGGTAGGGATAAAAAGAACAGGCTCGTTAGTTACGATAGAGAGTGATAATGAGCTGCTGAATTGGCAAGGAAGTATAGAAGCTTTGGGGGATTCACCCATTGCTCATTTAGCCGCTAATGGCGGGGGTATTTTACATGTACATAGTCTTTCCAAACCAAAGATACTGCAGCAATTATTCAAGATTGCTCCTGTTGTTAGAACGATGCATGAGCAACGTCTTTTTTGCCCTGGTCAGGGTAAGTTTTGGGCGCGAAGTGGGCAAGTGTGTGAGCAGCCAGTTGGGCTGCACTGCCTTTTACATGCCTATCAGCAAAAGTGTTGTAGCCGACATCCCGGGAGGCTCTTTCGGGCATATAGAAATGTCAGTTATGAGTTGAAGCAAGCGAGTCACCTATATTCCCGAATTCTGACGAATAGTCGGTATATTCGCGATGAGGCGACTCTTGCGGGGGTGCCGAAGGAGAAGATAAGCCTGCTTCACTGCTTTACTCCGCCCGTAATTGAGACGATTGATCCAGCCAAGGAACCAGGTATTGTATTTCTTGGTCGATTGTCACGCACAAAAGGCGTGCATTACCTGCTCCAGGCGATGCGTAGTGTGCTGGATTCGGTTCCGTCTGCACGGCTGGATTTACTTGGTGATGGTATTGATCAGGAAGAATTTAAAAGACTGGCAGAGGATTTCGGGGTTGCAGATAATACGACTTTCCATGGCTGGGTTGATCGTGAAAAGATCGATCACTATATAAATAGGGCTTCTGTGGTGGCGTTTCCTTCTATATACCCTGAAGCGTTTGGAATTGTCGGTATTGAAGCCATGATGCGTAGCAAGCCGGTGGTGGCGTTTGATGTGGGGGGTGTGAAAGACTGGCTTGAGAATGATAAGACCGGGGTTCTTGTTACGCCCAGGGATACTCAAGGTTTTGCCGATGCACTAATTCGGTTGCTAAAAGATCCAGAAGTACGTAAGCAGATGGGGAAAAACGGCAGGGACAGGGCGATGGAAGCGTTCTCACCTGAAGGCCATATAGAGAAGATTATGGCTATCTACGCGGATGCATTGAGAACGAATCGGACGCAATGAAAATTACACTGCTAACGGACGGTGTTAGCCCTTTTGCCATGGGGGGCATGCAACGACATTCGGCATTACTTGCGCAGCATTTGGTGAGTGCCGGGGTCGATGTGGATTTATATCACACAGCTCAGGATTCTGAGGCAATACAAAGCGCAAAGTGCTTAGAGGGGTTCCCGGAAGATGTGAGGGAGACAATTGGGAATGTTTTTGTTGAATACCCTGCACGAGGGAGATTACCAGGCCACTACTTGAGGAATTCAGCAGAGTATTCCCGGCGATTACTTCAGCAGTTTCAGAAACATGATCGTGGTAGCAGTGATTTTATTTATGCCCAGGGGCAAACCGGTCGTGCATTTATAGAATCAAAACGTTCGGGTATAAAGCTACCACCTATTGGCATAAATGCCCATGGCTACGAAATGTTTCAATGGGCGGGCGGCCTTCGAACGCATTTGGAGCACATTATGCTCCGACCTACTTTTAGACGGCTTAGTTTAAAAGCAGATTATGTGTTTTCATTCTCCGGTAAAGTTAGAGAAATTATCGAAGAACAAATCGGGGTTCCAGAGCAGAAAATTATTCAGCTGCCTAATGCTGTTGATGGGGACTGGGTTGTAAATTGTAGTAAGCCTGCTGGCGATAAACGGTTACGATTCGTTTTTATAGGCAGGGACGAGCGTCGAAAAGGCGTGCCCGATATATTGCAGGCTATTAATTTTTTGACTGATGAGCGTTTTGAATTTCACTTTGTTGGGCCTATTCCGATTTCCTCAAGGATAGAAAGTACTTCTGCTTTTTACCACGGCAAGATAAATGATAATGCTGAATTGCAGGGAATTCTGGATCGATGTGATGTGCTAGTTTGCCCAAGTTATGCAGAAGGAATGCCGACAGTTATTCTTGAAGCGATGGCACGCGGGCTTGCGATTATCGCCACTGATGTCGGTGCTGTAAGTGAACTGGTCGGTACTGACAATGGAGTACTGATGGCCGAGGTCGGAGTGGCGCCGCTAAAGGAAGCAATGAATATTATGCTCAAGATGGATTTTGGTTCTCTGCAGAAAATGAAGCAGAGCTCACTCGATAAGGTTCCCAACTACACCTGGGACAGGGTGGCGCAGTTGACCATAGCGGAAATTGAAGAAAAACTGTCGATGCGATGAAGCTGCTGGTTCTTTATACGTGTTTGTCTGGTTATACAGCGGCATGCCTGAGGGCCTTTCGTGACAGATCCGGTGCTGAACTCCTGATCTATGCCTGGCCTAATCAGAAAAATGCGCCTTTTGATGTTGAAGTATTCAGTGATATTGGTGAGATCAATTCGCGTGCTGATGTAACTGTCGCTGATATTGAGCGATCGCTGGATGCCTTCAAACCGGATGCCGTTCTTGTCAGTGGTTGGTCGGATAAGGGTTATGTCAAAATCTGTCGTAAGCTTAAGGCTCGGGGGATTCCTGTTATTTCAGGTTGTGATACCCAGAGGACGGGGTCGGCACGTCAGCGTGTTGCCGGTATGATTGCGCCCTGGTATGTGCAGAGGTTTATCGATGTGCTGTGGGTAACAGGTGAGCGCCAGCGACAGTTTGCCGCAAGGCTGGGTTATGCCGGGGCGAGTTGCTGGGATGGTTATTATGCCTGCGACTGGAATGCGTTTGCCCGCAGGCGGGAGCAGGTAGAGTGCGTATCCAGCAAGCCAAAATTTCTTTTTGTCGGGCGCTATGCGCCTGAGAAGGGGCTGGATACACTGGCGATGGCTTACCGGGCATATTGTCAGCAGGTGCAGGCACCATGGCCTTTAGTCTGTGCGGGTGTTGGCTCTTTGCGCAATGTTGTATTGGAAGCGGGTGCGGAAGATCGTGGTTTCGTTCAGCCAGCAGACCTGCCCGACTTGATGCACGAAGCGGCTGCCTTTGTGCTGCCCAGCCAGTTTGAGCCATGGGGGGTGGTTGTTCAGGAAGCGGCTGCAAGCCATCTGCCACTGATACTTTCAACTGCCTGCGGCGCTGGCGACCATCTGCTTCGGCCTCATTATAATGGCTTTAATTTTGAGGCAGGGTCGGTTGCTGGCCTTACGAGAGCATTAAACGCGATGCACGAGCTGACTCAAGTGGAGCGCGAAGAATATGCTAAAACCAGTTTTGAATTATCCAGCCAGTATACGCCTGAGCGTTGGGCTGAGACATTGGCAAATGGGCTCGCGGTGTTGTGATATGAAGTGTAGAGTGAAAACCGGGTTGGGCTTAAAACGGGTAACTTATGTCTAGGTTTTTCTGGAAATATTTCCCGGTATTTTATGTGATACCTTTTTTTCTCGCGGCCTTTCGTGTAGAGACGGTTTCGCAATTGGGTGATCTGTTGCGCTGGGCGGTTCTGCTTGTGAGTTTTGTGGCGGTGGTGGTTTTTGGCCGCAAGCGCAGCAAGCCAGGGTCAGCATATCTTACTGATGGTGTCATTATTGGATTTCTCGGGCTTTTTCTGATCTCTGCTGCCTGGTCTATTAACCCATCCTATACGGTACTGCGTGCTCTCAGTTTAGTGCTGCTCTATGTCTGTGCCTTCTGGCTGTTGTGGCGATATGCCGATGAGTATTCTGAGGACACCCTTATTCGGTATCTTCTCAACACGGTGGCTTTTATCCTGGCGGTGAACCTGTTGGGTGGCGCCATTCTCTTCCCTGATGAATTGTTTACCCGTCGATTTCAGGGG
The DNA here is from genome assembly GCA_003232965.1 of Oceanospirillales bacterium. Lineage (GTDB taxonomy): Bacteria > Pseudomonadota > Gammaproteobacteria > Xanthomonadales > SZUA-36 > SZUA-51. The sequence goes on along the minus strand of QIKG01000033.1, from coordinate 5,379 downwards.
CTGTTCAGCAACCCAAATGCGATAGGTTTAATTACTAGTGTGACGCTGCCCCTGGCCATTGCCAGATGGTTGCACACACATAAAAAATTAGACCTTCTGGTGACAGGTATTCTGGCATTGAATTTAATGGGGTCAGGCTCCAGGGCTGCTTTGCTAGGTGTTGCGATAGCAATGGCGCCCATTCTCATTTCACTGATGGTAAAGCGCCCTCAATGGGCAGTTTTATTTAGTGTTATGGCAATCATTATCGTTGGCCTGTTTGTAAACACTGCTTATTTTGATGAGTATGTCCTTAGAGAGGATACGCTGGAGACCGCATCAAACCGCACTTTTATCTGGGAGATAGCTGAAGATTATATAGACAGGCGACCGGATTTAGGACATGGCTTTGCCTCCGATCGTTTTATTCACGACTATTACCATGTTGATTTGAGAAAGCTGGGACTGCGCGGTTACGGTGTAATGAGTAGTTATTATGGACTTGCTGTACAGATGGGGTTACCGATAACTGTTATATTTTTTAGTCTTTTATGGGGGAGCATTTTACTAAATATCGTTAGATACTGGAAAGATTATGTGCTGGTTTCGTTATTTGCTACGCTGATAAGTGGCTTGATAGTCAGTGTGTTTGAAAATACCCTGTATTCTGCAGGAAATATGTTCTCCTTCCTTTTCTGGGTCTGGTTGATGCTGGCGCTGCGGCGAATTAAATATCGCCGGCGTTACGCAATGGCGGCCAGGTCACAGACTTTTCCCACTCAGCCTGTGCCCGGGTTGGAGGCACAGGCTGCTTTGCGGGATGCACGTAAATGAAGGTGCTTTTAGTGGTGAAGAGTGTGCAAACGGGCGAAGGAGGTATTGCCCGCTCTGTGTTGGGGCTGAAGTCATCTTTACAGGCGGTGGGAATCGATGCCGAAGTTTCTGCAGGTGAAAGCAGGAGTGAGATAAAAAGAAAAATTGAACACGCTGATGTCGTGCATTGCAATGGGATATGGAGCCCGCGTATTCATCATGCACTTACCTGTGCTAAGCAAAAAGGTATCCCGACGATTGTCAGTACAAGAGGAATGCTTGAGCCGTGGCCACTAAAGATAAAATGGCTAAAAAAGAAACTGGCGTGGATGCTCTATCAGAGAAAGGATATGGAGATGGCATCAGTTATTCATGCGACTTCCGGGCAAGAAAAAAATAATGTAAAAAAACTGGGGATTAGTACAGATATTGTAGTGATTCCAAATGGTGTCGAAATGCCAGGGAACAAAATAAGGCGCTTCGAGGAAAGAAAGAATGTCGTCCTGTTTTTGTCAAGGATACATAAAATAAAGGGGATAGAACGATTATTAACTCGCTGGTCGGAGCGCAGCAATCAACAATGGAAACTGCGTATCGTCGGCGGGGGTGATAAACAGTATGTGTCCAGTTTAAAAGCGATGGCAGATACACTTTGTGATGACAGTTCGGTTGAGTTTTTTGGTGAAGCTGACGATGTTTCCAAGTGGGACATTTATGCTGAATCAAAGCTATTTGTCCTGCCGACCAGGAGTGAGAACTTCGGCCTGGTGATTGCCGAGGCACTTGCTTCCGGGACACCGGTGATTACCACCCGAGAGACCCCCTGGGAGGAGCTTGAAAGCGAGAAGTGTGGCTGGTGGATAGAAGACGCTGATCAGGCATTGGATGAGGCGCTGCGTGAAGCAATGAGCCTTGATGATGCTACCCTGCAAACAATGGGAAGTAATGGCAGAAGTCTGGTAGAAAAAAAGTATTCATGGGCGGCGGTTATCGGGCAATACGCTGACCTCTATCGATCGCTTCAATGAATATTTCAATGAATAGTTTCGGCTTGCCATCGGCTATTTTTGCTGCCCTGTTGTTCTTTTCGAACACGGCCTCGGCCGCGACGGCAGTTGAGCACCTGAAGGCTGTGAAGCCGCCTGTTTTTAAAAAAAATCATACCCTGTTGCCATTGAGTCGCTGGGGCTGGTATTTACCATTCGAGGCTACAGTTGAGCTGACTGAGAACTGGGGGTATGCGCTGGAGTTTGGGGCATATGCTACGAGTTCGGCTGCTGAGAAAGCCAGCGATAACACAACCCGTCAGGGCAAAGTGTGCGCACTGACCAGGTCTGATCCGGAACGTTATCCTCTTTTTGTCATCACAGATCGCCCTCTGGGTGAGATGGAGAAGGCCGGTGAACTGCCTGAGAGTATCTGGTTGCATGATAAGGATGGGAAAAGACTGGAAGGGCCAGCCTGGAAGCGAAAAAATCCCGAGGCACCAGATGAAGTGCATAAACGCGTTGCTGAAAAGACCGTTGCACAACTATTGGTCATTAAAAAAAATTGCCCGATCTCAATCATCCTGCATGGGGGTGAAAGTGGGCTGACAGAACTTGGACACTCTGGTAGTTATCTCAGGAAGGACCCCAGTGTAGTGAAGGCCAAAGGTGATCGTTCGTGGTGGGACTATTTATCAGAACAAAAGGCCAGATGGATCATGCCGACAACGCAGGCAATACGCGAAGCATTTCCTGATCGTAAAGCGTTCATCTGGTATCACTTTGGTGGAATGCCGGGATGGTCTGCACAGGAATGGACCTGGAATTATGACAGCATGCGGCCCGTTGCGGACATACCCGGGCAGAGCTTGTATTACAAACACTTTAACACCGGCTGGACTGGCTCTAATATAAAAGGGGAAAAGGATCTGCTAACGCATTTCCTTGCCTCAGTGGCACAGGCGAAATTATATGGTGATGCACTGAGTTACAACTGGCTCAGCGCAGGTTGGAAAGAGGGTGAATTTTCTGATCTTGATCGATATATGGGTTTCGTGAAAAGCCTTTACATGGCAGGGCAGGTTGGAGGAATTGCCGGCTATTTCTCATTCCCCGAGAATGGCTTTAGTGGAGACGTTGGCGAGGACCCGCCACATTGGCTACAGCAAATCATGGTGCTCGGAAGAGCGCATGCACTGTTTAGCCATCTCGAAGAGTTCATCCGTCAAGGCGAACTACTTGCTGGCCCGGATCAAAATGTGCTGGTAAAGAATCGGACAGGCAAAGACCTCCCAGCATATGAGTTCCCTACCGGTGATTCAGATGTACGTGTACTCGCGCGCAAGCTCAACAAGAAAGATGAATGGATAGTGAGTGCATGGGCAGCCGATGGCGATGCGCGGGACGTTACTGTCTTTATTGATGAAGTCGGTGAACTTACTCTTAATGCTCGCCCGGCTGGTAGTATATATCGTGTAGTTGCGACAGTTGAAACACCGCATGAGCCGCCAATCGTACGAATAGAACTCATCGATGTTGATCCTATGTACCCGAGTACGGGGTTTGGGCATCCTGTCAACTAGAGTTGTTTGCTTTCATTCCCCTGTAGAATCGTAACCCCAGGGGGGCAGACATTCATATGCTATTGATATTTATACTATTTCAACGTAAAACAGTCGTAAGACGAAAGGGGAAAAAGACGTTTTACGGTTTACGTGTTACGTTTTATGTAAGATCAAAATCGGAGATCAGGGACTTGGGATTCGGGATTAAGGATGAAAAGGGGAAAGAAAGAGGTCGTGATTCATTGGTCTTGGGTCGTGTGTCAAAATATTTTTATATAACAACAAAATCTATAAGATGTACCCATAAATATCAAAATTCCTTTACAATTACAGATGAAGTTAGATGTATTCAAGCATTAGAGATGGTGAAGTATTCTTGTACAGGGTGGACGTTATTGAACCAGACAGTGAGATGATTAAATGAGGCCTGAACGAATAAAAGAAGAAGTTAGTAGATTAGGATTATCTGAAAAACTCATGCTTGTTGAAGATATATGGGATTCTATTGCTGCCAGCAATTTAGAAATTCCTATGTCAAAGTGGCAAAAACAAGAACTTGATAGACGGTATAAGGAATATAAAGAAGAGAAGTTAGAGTTGCATGAGTGGGAAGGAATTCATAATGATCTACGTGAAAAATATAAATGAAACTGCGTTATGCAGATAGAGCAAAGAAAGATCTAGAATCAGCCTTCGCCTGGCATGAAAGACAAAGGAGAGGCCTAGGGTTTGAGTTTTTGGATTGTATCGAGAATTCAGTGAAGTCGATACTGGATAATCCGGAGATATATAGCATCTATTACTCTATCTTTAGGGGCTGTGTAATCAGGCGTTTTCCATTCTCTATTTTCTACACAATTGAAGATAAAGAAATAGTTGTACCTGCAGTTTTTGATAATAGGCAAGACCCTGAAAAAAACCAGAATAAAAAGCATGTAAAGTTGTTGGTCGTTCGATAATAGAGGTCGTAGGTCGTGGGTCAAAATCTTGAAGACGAAGGACGAAAGATATTCCGGGAACTTTGTAGGTTCGAATTCATTCGGACATTGACTGTGCGAATGAATTCGCACCTACAATCGTTTTCATGCGGGGTGCCGAGGTAACTTTTAAAGACGAAAAACCTAAGGCCTAAGACGAAGGTTTTCTTTTTGTGAAATATTGTGTACAAGTTAGCACAAAGAGGGCGAATCATGACTCAATCAGCAACGATGACTATCCGGTTAGAGGCTGGAATAAAAGACCGTCTCGACAAATTGTCTAAATCTACAAAGCGCAGTCGTTCATTCCTGGCTGCCGAGGCAGTACGAGAATTCGTCGAATTAAATGAATGGCAGGTAGAAGAGATTGAAAATGCCGAAAAGGAAGCTGACGAAGGCGATTTTGCTAGCGACCAGGAGGCTCGAAAGGTTTTTTCAAAATGGGGCATAAATGGAGATTAAGTGGCTACGGACAGCATTATTAAACCTGGATCATGAAGCAGAATATATCGCGAAAGAAAATCCCAATGCAGCACGGGTGATTGTTCAGCGTGTTGTTCAGGCAGTTTCATTATCGAAAGATAATCCCTCTTTAGGCCATCCAGGTTGACTGCCGGGGACGCGAGAGCTGGTAATTCCTGAAAAGCGCTATATTGTCCCCTATCGTGTCCGCCCACGTTTACAGCGAATCGAAATATTACGCGTTTTTCATGCATCGAAAAAGTTGCCTGACCGATGGTAGTTACTCTAAACATGAAAATAAATAATGAATAGTGTCGTCATGCCGGCGAAGGCCGGCATCCATAAGCTTTTGATTTTAAGGCAGCAATGACATAAGACACTTAAAACAATGATAATTCTTGGACTCAACGCCTATCACGGTGACTCTGCAGCGGCGCTTGTCATCGACGGCAAGCTGGTTGCAGCCGCTGAAGAAGAACGCTTTCGCCGTAAAAAACACTGGGCGAGTTTTCCGTCTGAATCTATTGCGTATTGTTTGCGTGAGGCAGGGCTTTCGCTGGCCGATGTGGATGCGGTGGCGATCAACCAGGATTCGAA